>JAGNOY010000203.1 GCA_017989935.1 Chitinophagaceae bacterium | reverse complement strand
GATAAAAGTGGCGTAGATGAAATTATTTTTATGCCAAGAATCTTCAGCCTAGACTTTTTGCTCAACTTTTGCGTCATGGCAAAAGTGGAAAAGCAAACGGGTATCTTTACGGATAATCATATAAAATTCTGGTCTCTAAAAATTGGGGTTTTGGGTGTGCTTGGTCGGTTGGTTTTGTCTGTCAGTTGATGTCTGCTCTGTGGTCTGTTAGCCTTGCTGGTAACTATCTAATACCAACATATTGCAAAAGAATCTTGGTGGAATAGATGGCCTAAGATTCGAGGCCGCTAAAAATATTGAAATCGAAGCCAAACTTTTATCCACTGTATGAGCACAGTCGAATGTGGCTATATGGAGAAAATTATTAAGTGCGAGTTAGGATAAAAGTGACGTAGATGAAATTATTTTTATGCCGAGAATCTTCTTCCAATAGCTATCGCAATGATTTTTTGCTCAACTTTTGCTTCAAGGCCACAGAGGAAAAACAAACAGGCATCTTTCCGGATATCCAAAAATTTGAACAAATTTATGGCAACGAGCAATGCCTAATGTTTAATACTCTTCTCAGAATTTTTTGAGATGAAGCGTACTAACTTTTCTTTACGATTTAAAGCCATAAGCATCATCACCGGCACAATAATTAAGGTAATTACTGTGGCAAATCCTAATCCAAAAATCATGGTCCAAGATAATGGGCCCCAGAAAGCTACACTGTCTCCGCCGAAAAAGATATGTGGATTGAACTCGGTAAATAGTTTTACAAAATCCATATTGAGTCCGACTGCTAAAGGTACTAAACCAAGCATGGTGGCAGTGGCGGTTAAAATTACTGGGGTCATCCTTGTTCGACCAGCCTCCATAAGTGCGTCTTTAGAACTCATGCCTTCGTGCAATTTAATATCTGCAAATTCAATTAAGAGAATGCCATTTCTAACCACAATTCCTGCAAGTGCTACGATACCAATGCCAGTCATGACAATCACGAAATCCATATTAAAAATGCCCATGCCTAAGAATACACCAATTACGCTCAAGATAATTTCACTCATGATAATAATGGTTCTACTAAAGGAGTTGAATTGAGTAATTAAAATAAGGAAAATCAAAATCATAGAGATCCCCATCGCGGTGCCTAAGAATTTACCCGTTTCTGCTTGTTCTTCTTGTTCTCCACCCATACGAATATTAACACCAGCAGGCGCGTTGAATTCATTGATTTGACTTTGAACTTCTGCGACCACTTCATTGGCGTTATATTCACTTAACACATCAGAGGAAATGGTAATGATACGTTTTTCGTCCTTACGTTTTATTCCACCATAGGTATTGCCATATTTTAAATCTACAAAACTACCAATAGGCACTTGACGAATTTGTCCACCCATACTCATATCTCTATAAGTCATATTGATATTCTTGATGATATCGATATTGTTTTGTTGATCTTTATTTAATCGCAAAGTAATTGGATAATCGTCATTGGCATCTTTGAAGCGCGAAATTTCAGAACCAAACATGGCAGTACGCAAGTCGCCTGCAATCATACCTGTGCTAATGCCTTCAGTATTCATTCTTGAACGATTAAGATCAAATACTATTTCAGGTTTATTGGCTTGAAAATCACTCTTCAATTCTTCTATGCCGGCTATTTGTTTTTTATCTAAATAATTTTTCAATCTTTTTGAAGTAACAATTAATGAATCTAGGTTTTCTCCTGTCAATTCAATTAAGATTGGTTTAGCTGTTGGCGGCCCGCTACTTTCTTTACTCACAGTAATTTTAGTACCTGGAATATTTTTGATACTAGCTCTTACTTTGTCTAATAATTCTTGGGTGCTTTTTCCATGACGTTGTTCGAACTTTACAAATGAAACTGTCACTTTTCCTCGGTTAGGATATTCACCAATTTCTCCGCTTTTTTGGTCCGTAGCCCCAACTTTTACATTTGAGATAACTGAAGTCACAAGCGGGTTATTTCTATTCGTGGCAGGATCTATATCTAGTACTTTATAAACTTTTGTTTCAATTTGCTTAAGCACTTCATTCGTTTTAGCTTGATCGGTTCCTTCGGGCATTGTAAGGTATACATAAGCAAAATTTGGTTCGGATGAAGGAAAGAAAACAACTTTTGGTTTTCGTACTGCAATTAATACAAGAGAAATAATGAGTAAGGCAACCACGCTAGACATAGCCACAGCTCTATGATCGAGACTCCAATTTAATAAACGCAAATAGGCATGTTGTACTCGAGGCCAAACTTTAGTCTGAAATGCAAATATCCACTTTACTAAAACAAATTTATTGAGCAAGTACAATAAGTACAAGGTAACAGCAAAATTTCCCATACCGAAGCCACCACCTAAGTATGAAATAAGAATAATCACCGCAAATACAATTGAAGTAATGCTAGTGCCTTTAGTCCATTTAATACTTGTTTTACCATCATATTCTTTTTCCTTCATAAAGTCTATGGCAAACACAGGATTAATAATATAGGCTACTAACAAAGAGGCTAATAAAGTTATAATTAAGGTAATAGGTAAATAAAACATAAAGCTACCTATCACGCCTTTCCAAAAGGCTAGAGGAATAAAAGGAAGTAAGGTGGTGATAGTACCAGTCAGTACAGGAACAAAAACTTCGCCTGTAGCTTTTTTGACGGCTTCTTTAATTGGGAGTTTTTCGTCATGAAAAATTCTGTGTGAGTTTTCTATCACTACAATAGCATCATCAACCACAATACCCAGGGCTAATAAGAAGGAAAACAACACAATCATGTTGAGTGTAAAACCGATACTTGGCAGCACCATAAACGCAATGGCACATGATAAGGGAACAGACATGGCCACAAAAATGGCATTGGTTGTACCCATAAAAAACATCAGGATAAATGTCACCAATACAAATCCTATGATAATGGTATTTATCAAATCATGCAACGTAGTTCTTGTAGCATCTGATTGATCGCCAGTAACAACCACATTTAATTCTTTTGGTAATTCAGAGGCTTTCATTTCTTTGATGATATCATCGATTTTGTCTGAGGCATCAATCAAATTTTTTCCACTCGCTTTGATCACATTCAGCGTAATTACATTTTTGCTATTTAATCGGGCAAAGCTTTCTTGTTCTTTATAGGTATCCTGAACGTCTGCGATATCTTTCAAATACACATTGGCTCCCATCGGACTTTTTACAATGACATTTTTAATTTCATCGGCCGATTTGAAAACCTTTTTTAAACTAATGATACGTTGCTCTCCATCCACTTTTACAACACCTGGGGTAGCTTCTACATTTTCGTAGGCTACTGCACTTTGAATATCTCTGAAGCTTAATTGTAAAGCCTGCATTTTAAACAAGTCTACATTGATTTGAATTTCACGATCTAAGCCACCTACTTTATCAACTCGTTTTATTTCTTTTAAGCCTTCAATACGATCTTTAATTCTATCTGCATAGGCTTCTAATCTTTTGGTATCATAATTTCCGTAGATGTTTACATTTCGAATTGGAAATTCAGAGACATCAATATCTTTAACTTCAGGATCATTGGGCAAATTTTTTGGCAGCCCATTTTGATCTGATTTTGCTTTATCAACAGCGTCTTTTACATCTTTTTTTGCTTTATCAACTTTTACATCTGTATTGAATTCAGCAATAACTACAGAAAAATCTTGAAAAGAATTACTCGTCACCTTTTTGATGCCTGTAATATTTTTAAGTTGTTTTTCTATGGGTTTAGAAACTAAGTTCTCCATATTTTCTGGTGAGGTTCCAGGATAAATAGTTTGAACAATAATTTGTGGAAACTTCACTTCAGGAAATTGTTCCTTAGGAAGATTCATATAGCTCACTAAGCCTATTAGGGTAATGATAATGGTCATCACATAGATACTAGTTCTATTATTGATGGGCCAATTTGAAGGATTAAATTTCATATAAGGTTTGCCGATTAGCTATTTGTAGACTAAGAGATTTTTATGTATCTAAGTAGGCTTAATCTATTTGATAGCGTATGTGCATGTTATTTTACTTGTTTAAGAATATCTTTTTTAATTCCCGTATTGTACAAAATCACCTTCATTCAATTCTTCATATCCTGTGGTAATTACTTTGTCGCCTAAATTCAAACCATTTAATATCTCTACTTTATTTTGGTAGGCATTTCCTAGTTGAACTGGTACTAGTTCCGCTTTGTTTTGAGCGTTCACGATATATGTAAAATTTCCTTTGTCTGTTTTTTGAATCACAGAGATAGGTAATACAAACGCCATATTGTTTTGATAAGTAGCAATTTTTACTTGAGTAGTCATATTAGGCTGTAGCTTGGCATTGGCCGATAAGGGAATATAGGCAGCATAAGTTCTGGACACATTATTAATCACGCGTTCAACATAATTTATTTTCGTCACAATAGAATCATGTATATCAGGGAAAACAACCATACAATTAGAGCCTGTTTTTACCACTGAAGAATAGTTTTCTGGTATTTCAGCACGAATTTTTAATTTACTTGTATTAATTATTCTAATGATTGGCGGATTAATGGGTGATGAAAAAGATTGTCCAACTGTGGCATCAACAGCATCTACGACACCACTAATTGGTGAATACACCTTAAAGGAACTTTTATTACTGCTGGTTGTTTCCTTTTGTTTTAATAAGGCCTCATAATTTTGTTTGGCAGATAGATATTGAATTTCAGTACCGATTTCTTGGTCCCACAGTCTTTTTTGTTTGTCAAAAAGTGTTTTGGCGAAACTAATTTGTTGATCAATTTGCGCGATCCCTTTATCAACAGTTTCTGAACGCAGTG
>JAGNOY010000014.1 GCA_017989935.1 Chitinophagaceae bacterium | reverse complement strand
TCACACATGTCAATGACGCGAACTATGCACAAATCAATCTATGCAAAGTGTCTGAAAGATATACCGAATTAGAGAATGGAGATAGGGTATTTTCATGGGTCATTTATCCACCTAACTTCGATCCGAAAAAGAAATACCCTATGTTGTTGTATTGTCAGGGTGGTCCACAAAGTGCCTTGTCGCAATTTTATTCTTTCAGATGGAATTTTCAATTAATGGCCAGTCAAGGTTATATCGTGATTGCACCAAACCGAACAGGGATGCCTGGTTGGGGCACAAAATGGAATGCAGACATTAGCAAAGATTGGGGCGGCAATCCTATGCGAGATTATTTGGCCGTGGTGGATGATATTTCAGAAGAATCATATATCGACAAAGACCGCAGAGGTGCTGTAGGCGCAAGTTACGGAGGCTATTCCGTACTGATGTTAGCGGGTATTCACGAAGGACGTTTCAAAACATTTATTTCTCATTGTGGTTTGTTTGATTTGAAAAGTTGGTATGGTACCACTGAAGAATTGTGGTTTGCCAATTGGGATATTGGCGGCGCTTATTGGGACAAGAGCAATCGCGCAGCACAAAACAGCTATAAAAATTTTAGTCCGAGCAATTACATAGACAAATGGAATACACCCATCATGATTATTCAAGGGGGCAAAGACTTTCGCGTGCCTATCGAGCAAGGATTACAAGCCTTTCAAGCAGCTCAACTTAAAGGCATTAAAAGTAGGTTTGTGTTGTTGCCTGAAGAAAATCATTGGGTGCTGAAGCCACAAAACGGACTAGTTTGGCAACAAGAATTTTATAAATGGTTGAGCGAAACTTTGTAGTTTGATGACTTGGGCGCGTTTCGTGGTATTGAAAAGTTAGGTGTCATCGAATGAGGCAGCGCAATACCACGAAACCGGGCTGTTGTTCCAAGTCCCCTCCCGAATCGGCTATGATACATCTGCTTCCAAATAGAAAGGGTGAAGCCTCTCGGGATGCGGGCTTTCCACGACCATCCCTCGCGCAAAATTTCAGCACTATTTGAAGTGTCGAGTCTTTTATGAAAATTTTTGCATCTTCTTTGGTTTAAAAAATTATTTTTGTAGCTATCAAAAAATGTATCAACATCCTTATTGTAAGCATTTGTTTGCTGGTATCCTTTGCCGGAGTAAATCTGTATGCACAAAAAAACAAAGCGCAAACAAGAGAACAGTTAGAAAGTCAACGTTTGGCTATTATTGAAGAAATTAAACGCACTCAATCGGAATTAGCCGATTTAAGAAAAGACAAAAAAGCTAGTTTATCTCAGTTGATGGCTTTGCAAAATAAATTAGCTGCCCGTCAATCCTTGATTTTAAATATCAATAAAGAAATCAATATTCTTGAAGAAAATATTAATATGGCTAATCGAGACGTAACTGTGTTACGCACTCAATTAGATACCTTGCGAAAGCAATATGCCGAAATGGTGAGGTATACCTATAAAAACAAGACATCTTCGGATATGATTGTATTCTTGTTTTCGGCGTCTAATTTTAATGATGCTATTCGGAGGCTGCAATATGTGAAGCAGTACAGAGGTTATCGTGCAGACCAAGCGCTAAAAATTACTTCAGCAAGTAAGCAACTGAGTAATAAGATCACAGTTTTAAATATCGAAAAGCAAAAGAAAGATTTTGTCTTACAAGCACAAGAAATACAGAATAAAATTCTTGAGGCAGAGAAAGCTGAAAAAGATCGAGTATTTAATGAATTAAAAGGCAGAGAAAAAAATCTCACCATTGGATTAGCCCAAAAGAAAAAAGCTGCTGATGATTTAAATAGAGCTATTTCGTCAGTCATTAAAAGAGAAATTGAGATGGCTCAAAAGAGAGCTATGCAAGAAAAACTAGCGAAACAACGAGCTCAAAAACAAAAGGATGATTTAGCACGAAAAAACGCCGCGCTTAAAAAGCAACAAGATTTAGCTGCTGCAGAAAAAAGAAAGAAAGAGGATGAAGCAACAAGGCTAGCTTTAGCTAAAAAGCAACAAGAAGAAAACGAAAGAAGAGCACTGGCAGATAAACAAAAGCGTGAAGAGCAAGAGCGAAAGTTGATGCAGGATCGACTAGATCGAGAAGCGAAGGAACGTGCTTTAGCCCAAGAAAGAAAGCAACGTGAGGAGAATGAAAGAAAGGCGGCAAAAATGGCCGAAGCTCAGCGTATTGAGCGCGAAAAGCAATTGGCCATTGAAAAGAAAAAGCAAGAAGATCGTGAAGCACAGCTTGCCAGGGAAAAGCAAAAGCAAGAAGAAAGACAAAGTCAATTATTAGCACAAAAACAAAGACAAGAAGAAGAGGCTAGAAGATTAGTAGAAGAAAAAAAGAAGCAAGAAAGAGAGCAAAAAAGATTGGCCTCACAACCTTTTAATAACCCACGTTATATTCCTTCATTGGCTGAGAAACAAAAGTATGGCGAGGTGGCATTAAATACAGGAAGTTCTGAAGGAAATCGAAAAGAGGTAGAGGAAGTAGAGACTAAAAATGTGAAGACTTTTGAAAAGGATGATTATAAATTTGCTTTAACTCCTGAAGAAAGACAACTCACAAGTAGCTTAGAAGCAAGTCGTGGCCGATTACCTTGGCCGGTAGAAAAAGGTTTTGTGATAGAGCATTTCGGAAAAAATAAGCATCCGCTTTTTAATATTTACACGGAAAACTATGGGGTAGATATCAAAACCAGCAGAGGCGCATCTGCAAGAAGTATTTTCGCAGGTGAAGTAACTACTGTAATCAGTATTCCGGGCACAGGCCAAACAGTGATTGTGAATCATGGTGGATTTTTTACCGTTTATGCTAAGCTAAGTAATGTGGTAGTCGCCAAAGGAAGTCGAGTTGGATTGAAACAACGATTGGGTAGTGTAATGACAGATGAAGACGGCAATACTCAAGTGCATTTTGAAATTTGGAAAGTAGGTGCCAATGGCTCACCTTTCAAAATGAATCCAGAGCAGTGGATCGCGCAGTAAATTGTGGAGATAAAATAACATGTTGACTAGAAATTGTGGCAACGATAGAGCGGATACCCCGTATTCCGAGAGGCTACACGAAATTGAATTTTTTTTCATACTTCATAGCCGATTCGGAAGAGGAGTATGAGCGATAGCGTGTCTGCCACCCAAAAAATATAGATGGCAATTATTCTATAAACCATTTTTTAAAACCGACTAAATTTTCCTGATTGATTTCGACTTTCAATTTAAAATCGTTGAAGTACACAAAGTTTCCTATGACTTGTTTGATGTATTTTTTAACCAAAATTATGCATTAGATTCTTTGCTGCGATGAAATTTCTAATGTGTAAACTGGGTTAAAACTTGTTCATAAACACTCACTATGAGTATTTATGAACAAGCACTAAATAAAAACATTAAATTCTTTATTCGCTTTTTCTCACTTTACTGATGTGTGTTAGTTTTTCATTCTCATACACATGTAAGGTATAAAGACCGGAAGAAATACCTGACATATTCAATTCATACTTTTGTAATCCTGTTTGGGAATGCATCGAAATTTGTTTGATTAATCGCCCAGACATATCATACAATTTGATCATGGTTGTGTTTGACTTTAACACATTTATTTCTATATTCAACAACTCTTTTGTTGGATTTGGATATAAATTAAATGCTGTAGTTTCAGCTGTGACCAAAACAATAGGATCAGGTTCTGAAGGTCGCATTGAAAGGGTGGAAAAAGTATATGTTGAACTATAAGGTGTAACACTTCCATCCAAACAAACACTACTTACCTGCACATCATATGAAGTATTTGCAGTTAGTCCATTAATATAACGGCTGTTTGTTGGACAACCTGAGTTAGTCCAAGATCCTGATGGATTTATGCGATAACGCATGATGTATTTATTTCCAGAAACTGCATTGCTCACGTTTGTCCAACTTAAAGTTGCTTGAGTAGTAGTCACTGAATTTTCTGCAAGACTGCTCGGAATTGGACAGGCAACATCAGTTGTAAAGCTCACCAATGCTGAAGCAGATGAATAATAGCCTAACGAAGTACAATAGGAAAGAACTTGGGTTTCGTAGTTTGTATTTGGGATAAGGTTATTGATTGTTTTTGTATTGCTGGTTACGCCTGCATTTGTCCAAGATCCAGCACCAACTATTCGATATTGAAGAAGATAGCTCGATGCTGGAGAAGCAGCTGCAGTCCAATTTAAATCTACCTTATTTGAGGTAACTCCTGAAGCTGCTAAACTAGTTATAGCAGGACAAACTGTTGCAGTTAACGTGGTGAAAGAGACTATACTTCCCCAAAGACCTGAAGAAGGTTGAGGGTTGCATCTCACTTTTCCTTGAAATTCATAAATTGTTGCAGGTGTTAATCCTGTGAAAACACGAGTTAATGATGGTCCGCCAGCCCCTGCATTTGTCCAGGTATTGGAACCTTGAATTCGATATCTCCATTCGTAATTGCCTCCTGCACCAGCTGCTGTCCAATCAAATTGTGCAGTAGATGAAGTAATATTACTTACAGTTGCAGCCGTCATTGTATAGTTACAAGCAGGATCTGTATATAAATAAAACAATCCAATCGGTGAGGAAAGGGTGATTGAAATCTCCCATCGATTTGTTCCACTATTCAATACAACTGCACTTGGCGTTAAGCTAGTGATAGTTCCTGTGAGTAATGTTCCTCCAGTCACTTGAGCAATTTTTACATTTATAAAGTTTGGATCCGAGCCATTAATTGGCATATCTAATAAAGAACCATTTACGGCATTGTATGCTACAAGATCTGCAGTGGTACAATAAAAAGTAACGACTGCCGATTCTGATTGGGTTGGTGTAATTTCATAATATCTAGGCGCATAAGGTTGTCCACTTAGAACTACTGGAGGTGCAGAAAGTACCGTGACGCAAACAGCGGTGCTTCCTGGACCAGAACCTGAACTTTGGTCAGCAATTTGCAAAATCGGGTTACAAGTTGTGCTGGTATATTCTACTGTTGAGCCATTAGGTTGGGTTTCTGTTCTGCAAATATTTCCAACAACAGAGGCTGTATTCGAAGATGAGGCTAGGGCAATATTTCCAGGGGAAGGACAAGCAATATTTGTTGTCGTAATATTAGTTGAACTCGTAAAGCTAGATTGGCTTGAACTTGCTGAACAATATGCACTCACTTGAGCTTCATACGATGTAGAAGCAGTTAATCCTGTAATGATTTTATTATTGGTTGAAGCCGAAGAGTTAAACCAAGTGGGTGATCCTACTTCACGATATCGAATAATATAGCTCGTTGCAGGTGATCCTAATACATTCCAATGCAGCGTCATAGTGGAGCTAGATACACTTGTGGCTGTGAGCCCATCGGGTAAAGGACATGGTATATCCGTTGTAAAAGTAGCAGAACCTGTATATGCAGTTTGGGTACCAGTTGAGGAGCAATAGGTGCTGACTTGTGCTTCATAATTTGTTGAAGCTGTAAGTCCGCTTATATATTTTGTATTCGAAGCTGCTGAGGTATTGTTCCATGTTGGCGAACCTACTGCTCGGTATCGAGCGATATAGCTTGTAGCTGGTGAGGACATCGCATCCCAATTTAGAACAACAGAATTAGAGGTCACTGAAGTGGTACTTAAATTAGTAGGCACTGGACAACCTACTCCTGTTGTGAAGGTGATGGAGCTAGAAAAAGCAGTCTGTGTGCCAGTAGTACTGCAATAAGAACTGATTTGTGCCTCATAATTAGAGGAAGCAGTTAGACCGCTAACATATTTGGTGTTTGAGGCTGCACCTGCATTTCCCCAGGTTGGCGAACCCACCACACGGTAACGTAAGACATAACTTGTAACCGGAGAAGCCATGGCGTCCCAATCAAATTGAGCGGTATAAGCGGTTACTGAACTTACGGCCAACCCAGTAGCAGTGCTACAAGTTTGGGCTACGCAGAAAAAAAAGGAGCCGAATAATAACAAATTTAAAAGCAACATTTTCTTTATTGAAAATGCGATGTCTACTTTAACATGATTAAAGTGTGGTTGTTGTTTCATGATATGAAATTTAATGGTTACAAAAATTAAAAAACGAACAGTAGGTTAATTTATTTAATTGAGTACAATAATTTCAAGCAATAAAAAAGAGGGGATCCAAATAGGATAAGGGAATTAGAAATTAGGATATGAATGATATAGGAATAATTCGAAGTAATTAATCACAAATCCTGAAAAGGGAAAACGTATATTTAGAATTTAAATGCATAGGTATTTTATCTACAAGATAATGGTCTGATAAATAAAGATAATAGAATTATTTTGTAAGAACCAAGAAATACCCGCTAAAATTTAAAAATTATACAAAGGTGTAGTATGTTACTTTGAGTAATTCTTTAGTTGCTGTGATTTTTTATTCTGTTTTGAATTTTTGATTTATAGGATTTTCAAAAGGCGAGTGAATGGATTATTTGCAATTTGTTTCAATTATAAAATCATTGAAAATAAATTTTAGTGGTCTTGAATAGTTCTTGAAATATGAATAAAGATTCAATTTTCATAATAAGGGAATGATTTGTGTTTGCATTTATGATTTGACTCAATCTTGAGATCTCAATAGGCATTAAAGTTCAATATGAATTATTATTGTTTGAGATGTGGCAACGATAGAGCGGATACCCCGCATTCCGAGAGGCTACCCGAAATTGAATTTTTTTTCACACTTCATAGCCGATTCGGAAGAGGAGTATGAGCGATAGCGTGTTTGCCACCCCAAAAAATATAGTCAGCAATTATTCTATAAACCATTTTTTAAAACCGACTAAATTTTCTTGATTGATTTCGACTTTCATTTTAAAGTCATGGAAATACACAAAGTATCCAATAATTTGTTTGATGTATTTTTTAACTGCGATGGATTCTCGTTTATTAGGGAAGTTAAATTCGATTTGATGGGTAGTAAGAATTTCTTTGATTTCATCGAATGTTTTTTTTGTAAGAAGAATAGTACCATCATTCAAACAAATGTCTTTGTACCTTTTATGTATTTCATTACTCACCACACAAACTATATCTTGGGGATTGATTTTATATAAATCGCCATGAATATCAGGAATAATAATTTGATAAATTAGATGTTCAATATCATTGGCCTCATGCAGATATTTAGCTAAATATTGTGTGAGGTTTTCGAAAATTGGTTTTTCGATAAATTTATTGACTTTGTAAAGATTGATTAGGGTGGTAGTAATTTCAGACACTTCATTTTTATAGCCTGTAAAAAAAATAATGTAAGGCTGATATTGTTGATTGTTATGTTTGATATAATCTAATATCTCGAAGGTGTTTCCGCCTTTGATTTCCCAATCTAGAAACAGTAAATCTGGATGATGAGATTTAACAACCTCAAGTGCTTCGTGTAAGTAACCTGTAGACTTGACAAGTTGCCATGTAGGAAATTTTTGCATACGTCTTTCGATGTTACTACATACATCTTGTGCGTCTTCTATAATGGCATAGGTTTTATTGGAAGTCATAGACAAATAGTTTTGGAATTTGAATAATCAGTTTGGTGCCGAATTGGGTATTGTTTTCTATAAAAATATTGTCAATAAATTCAAATTGAATAGGGAGGGGATTATTTTTATTTAATAATTCAATGAGTTTTTTAATGTTCTTTAAACCCGTTCCATGTTGTTGGAATGTAGATTTGAGGGCGGATTGTTTACGACCAACTCCATTATCAAGAATAGTGAATTGATAGTATGTGTCTAACGCTGCAAATTGAATATGTAATAAATAGGGGCCAGATGCTTTATTATTGAGACCGTGTAATAAAGCATTTTCTACTGGAATTTGAAAAATGCCAAATGGAATTTCTAAGGACTTGATTTGTTGAATGTGTTCAAGGCCTTCTATTTTATATTCGAGATCTGGTAAGTAAATGCTTTTATGAATGGCTACAATATTTTCAACCATTTTTAATTCTTTAAACAAAGGATGCACATTGCTGTGCGTTTGACTATGAGAAAAAACGATATCTACATTTTCACCTAATCTGGAAAGAATGCTTTCAGCTTTCGGGTTATCATCGATAAAAGAACCAATTTGATTTAAGGCATTTAATAGAAAGTGGGGGCGGAATTGATTACTGATAGAATTAGCTTGAAGTTGTGTTAATTCTTTTTGCAAAGCAGCTTTAACTGATTCGGTTTTGGCTCTTTCAGTTAATAAGGTTTGGAGTGCGAGTTTTTTTTGATTACTTAAATTGATCAAATACACCACAAACCCCAATAAGGCTATTCCGATTAAAGTAAGAATCCACCATTTTTGAAACCAAAAACTATCTACACAAAATTTGTATTGATAGTAGCTTGTTGTACCATCAAGTTCTAGAATTTTGATATGTAAAGTGTAGTTGCCTGATTTTAGGTTTGTAAAATTGTATTGAGTGGTGGTTGTGGGTTTCGACCAATTTATAGAGTCTTGATCGAATTGAATGGCGGTAATTAAATATCTCGGGAGCAAGTCGGGTGTAATATAATTTAACTCGAACTGCAAAGAATTTTCATCTGGTGCAATGATGTTTGTCTTTTCAAGATTTAGTGTATCTAGTCGATTTTTTGTAGACAATGTAACAGATAAAGGGGCTTTTAATTTGGGTAATTTAAGCCAAGCATTAAAATTCCATTGGTAAAGCATATCATTAGTGCTAAACCAAATACTAGAGTCTTTGGCTGTCAGCAAGGTGTTTTGTTCTGTGGCTGAAGTATAAGCAGATTCTTGCACTGTGAGATATTTGACATTAATTTTTTGTTGGTAAAAACTATCAAGATCTAGCACCAAGGTTTTATCATTTGCATTGATAATTAAAAAATGCTCTTTCAAACAAAGTGCTGTGATTTTTACATCATTATCAAAAAATGGATGGATGATTTTTTTGAAATCGTCAGACTTTATATTTTTGTCGTATCGATTATAATACCATAATCCGCCTGGGTGAGCTCCGAACCAAACTGTGCCTTTATTATCAGTTATAGAAGCCATGGCGCCAAATGAAATTTCATTTTTAGGTCGGATGAAGTATTGAGTTTTGTTAGAAAGGGTATCATAGATGCCGATACCATATTTAGGATGAGCGTACCAAATTCTGCCCAAGGTATCTTCTGTGATGGTAAGGATATTATGTAACTTATCTAGTTGGTTAGTATCTATTTTAAGCCAATTTGGTTTGCCTTGATAGAAGGATTTTTCATCACTGAACCAAAGTCCGTTTAAGGTGCCAAAGTAAATTTTATGTGCGCGTGATTTAAACAAATAGAAGCCAGTAATTTTTGAGGTATTATTTAGATCATGTTGTTTACATGCTGAGTTATAACTTGCAATGGATCCTCGGGCTAATCCTCTTTCTTTAATAAAATAAACTTGATCTTGAAGGGATAAGCTACCATTCATTACAAGAAAATCTGTTTTAATTGAATTAACTGTTTGAGTCTTTGGGTTAAGTTGTGCCACATATCCATTATACGAGCCAGCCCAAATAAGTCCGTGTAGATCTTCGCTTAAACTAAAAATAGCCTTGGCATTATTTTTTTCAAATACGGAAGGGTATTTTTTGATGTACTCAAAACCTTTGGTCATGGTATTATTTGAGGACAGATAGAATTGATGATAGGCATCATTGTGCATGAAATACCCTGTCATTGAATTTTCGCTATTGACCAAATTAGCTTGAGTGTGATCTAAACAAATCAGTTGAAATATATCCTCATTGATTTTTTTAGCAAAACGATTTTCATTTAGCACGCCATAGAAAATATCTTTTTCTATTAAGTGTAAAATTCCATGACTGATTGTGTAAATATCAAATTGAGTTTCTGAATTAGAAACAACCAATACTAAACTATCTTTAGTTGGGATAAGCCTAATGTCAAAATAGGTAAAATTATAAGGCAACTTCACTGAATCATACAGTTGAAATTTGTTGTGATCGAATTCAAATAATTTAATCATTCCTTTTTCATAGCTTGTTGCCACTTTATGATGATCATGGGTGATATACATGTTTTGAATATGAATGTCGAAACTATCTAATGAATTTATGAAACTATCTTTAAGTGCGTATAAGGTTGTTTGTTTTCCGTTCCATGTAGAAAACAAAATCATATCGGAGTTAGGATCTTTGACAACCATAGGTTGATATAAGACAGGAAATTGTTTGATGAGTTTATCTTGTTTAATTAGGTATAATCCTAAGGGGCCGCTAGCCACGATTGTTCCGTTGCTTAATGAAAAAAGTTGTCGGAGAGTTATGTCTTTAAAATCAGGAAGAACTTTCTCTCCTGTATTCGTGATTTTGTATAAGCCTGTCATATACGGCAAAGTGTATACTTGATTATTTTTTAGAATGCAAGGCGCTACATTTAAATTCAGCAAATCTTCTTTAGCAGGGTAGTGATAAACATTCATAACCCCAAGTTGAGCTATACAAGTCCAAGGGAAAAATAAAAGAATGAAAAAAACTCTCATCATATGGGTGTAAAGGTAAGTAGATGATTATCAATAGAAATAAAAATTGGGAGGGGATTGGAGTAAGAATAAGGGGGATTGGTGAAGGGGTGGTTGGGTTATTCTTTCAACATAAATATATTTGTGGTATTAATTTGGAAGTTCTAAAATGTCAATATGAAAGTGATTTCAAAGTACGCGTTGTTTGTAATAGTGATGCTGTCTAATTTAAGTATATATGGACAGATTGCTGATCGATTCGATTACCCTATTGGTGATAGAGGATTAGATGTAAATTCTTTACCTTATGAATTTCCGGAGGGAATTTCAAATCATGGAGGAGAAAATAATCAACTTTATCCTTATTCAATGTCAACAAGTGCCGCAAGATTAGGAACAACTTCTAATGCTGATGAATGGTATAATAGGCAAGATGTTGGGAGCTATTACTATTTTGTGGGTTCACAATGCACTGTTAATGGTTATCATCCTGGGGAGGATTGGAATTTTAATGGACAAGGAGAAGTAGGCAAACCAGTATATTCAATTGCAAATGGGGAGGTAATAAAAACTGGGAACACGTTTACCTCTGGTCAATCAGCTGGGGGGCAATATGTTGTAATAAAACACACTTTACCAAACGGAACAATAATACATAGTATTTATGTTCATATTGGAAATCTCTTAGTGAACACAACGAATAATAATATTGTAACAAGAGGGCAACAAATTGGAGAGATTGCAGATATTACTTCATTAGGGGATCATTTACACTTTGAAATCCGGGTTGTAAATTCCATGCCAACTACACTTTGGGAAAATGGCCCTTGTGGATATTATCCAGATGACCAAACAATGCTGGGCTATGGTATTGTTGATGCCTCTGATTTTATCGATCAACACAGAATTATTGTCAAAGAAATTAATAATAACTTAGACATCTATGCAGGCCCCAGAATAGCACCGCTGAATAAAATAAAAATTTGGGTAAACTTTCCATCAGGCGGAAGCAATTTTACAGTGTCAAATCTGAAGGTAAATAATTTCACCCCAAATGGAGGTTTTCCTATTACAAACAAAAGATATAATGGAATAGCCTCAAATGCAATTTTTGAACTTAATTTAACTTCTTTAGCATCCTCAATAGGTAATAATTATGGCCCCTATAATATTCAATTTGACATCACCTATAACAATCAAACTGTCCATTATTCTAGTGAGAAACTATATTTTTTAGACTACCCACAAATTACAGATGTTCCAACAAATGCATGGTCAGGGGAAGAATATATTGGCAGGGGAATAAGAAATGGTTTATTTAAAGGGTTTAAGAATAATTTAAATCAATATGTTTTTAAACCTAATGATGTGCTCACAAATGGCCAACTTGCAAAAGTGGTAGTTTCGGCATTGCTGAAATTGAGAGACGATCTAGTTATTGATATTTCAGGAAGTCAACCTAATGGTACATATACTTCAAGTGAACTCTTTCCTTACATCATGACTGCAAAAAATAACGGCTGGTTACCCATAGACGCAACAAATACATTTAACCAAGACGATCCTGTTGTACTTGGAAATTTTGCTTTTGTATTAAATAAAGCATTTGGACTTACAGCATATTCAAATACAGATAAAGCAAGACATTACTTAAACAATACTTATATTAATACTGGAAACTTGCCTGCTGTTCCTTACTTACAGCATATTAAAAACTTGACACAAATATTTTACGAAGTGGATGAAGGGGTATGGAAAAAAGCAAAAAATTTTGGTTCTTTATTTTCATTTAATATTGTAAACAATCCATATAGTTTAATGCCTCAAAAAGATACCATTAAAGCAGGATTATTAATAAGCCGTTCACTTATGGCAAAGGTTATGACAAACGTTTATATGTTTAAGGCTTCTAAAATGAACTTAACTTATAATTCATTAGTGATAAATCAACCTTTAAATTATTTTGTAATTGGTGATGAATATGAAAGTATTGATGAGCCTATAGGTAATATCCCAGCACTTAGTACTCAATTACTAAGTTCATATACAATTGATGCCAATCAAACCTTAACCCTATCTCATGCATCTGATTATGATGCAAATAATGGCGGTATCCCTCAAAGCTTTTATTGGACAGTAAATGGAGGTGATACGCTGATGCCAATAAGTAATAATTTTAGGAGTGTTAAATTTGTTCCGGAAAATGTACAAACGCAAACAACCTACAAACTATATACCTCAGTAACAAATACTAATGGTAAAATTAGGGAGTATCATATTGATGTAGTAGTGAATCCAATTAATCAAAATTCATCAATTACTCCAACTCAACAAGCAACTAATTTGCAAATAAGCAATGTCACAACAAATAGCATAGATATTACTTGGACAAGAGGAAATGGAAGTGCTTGTTTAGTTACAGCCTGCCCAACAGCTTCTAATGTTTCTCATCCTCAATCCTACAATATCTATGTTGGTAACTCAAATTATAGTCAAGCTGGATACGTAAATAACGACACTAAGATTTTATATACAGGCAGCGGCAGTTCAATGACAATTGATGGGTTACAAGCCAATACTGGGTATAAAATATTTGTTTACGAATTTAATGGAACAACAACACAGGATGCCAAGTATTTGGTTTCACCTCTTTGTTTTAATGTTGGATATACAAGTGCTCTACAAAACGCAATTGCAGATTTTTCATGGTCGGCAAATCCTATTGTGGATGGGGTTCCTTATAGTCTTATCAATAATTCTTCTAATTCAGATACATACCAGTGGAGTGTTACACCAAATGCAAGCATATCAAATACATCAATAATTAATCCATCTATTACCTTTCCAAGTATCGGAACTTATACTGTTACGTTAGATGTAGCCAATTCTTTAAATGGAACATCTGATACAAAAGTCAGAACTATCGAGGTACTAAATGCCTCAACTAACTTACCAGATATAATTAGTCAGGGAATTTCACTCAATCCGATCAGTGTGTTAGCAGGACAAAACACAACTATAACGTGTAACGTTTCCCAAACCAATCCGAATGTTATTAATGTACCAAGTTCTATGACTGTGGTCTATCATATTTCATCTGATCAGATACTTGATAATAATGATTGGGCTGCTGGACAAGAAATTATTTCTCTTGGATCAAATCCTTCACAAATAGTTACTCATTCTGTCAATGTTCCAAATACCTTTTCTGGAAATTACTATATTTTAGTGAGCGTTGATTATAGTGGGTATATCGTTGAAAGTAACGAGAATAATAATGTAGGAAATATTCCCGTTTCAGTAGTTGGTGCAAAATGCGATTTAGTAACAACTAATGTAAGTACAAGTTTATCAACAGTTGCTTCGGGGCAAGTATTTTCGGTGACAGGTACTTTTGGGAATATTGGGCAAGTGTATAATACAGCAGGACAAGGATTATTTGCCAATATATATATATCTAACGACAATATTTTAAGTAAAGATGATTATCTAACAAGTCGGATTATAACACCATCTAATCAAAACATCTATCCAAATCAGCTTGCAACTGGAACAATTAGTAATTTTAATTTGCCAAGTGATTGGCCTTCAGGAAATTATTATTTAATTGTGGCGATTGATTTCGCATTTACAGCAGGTTATGGATGGGATTTTAACTCTGAATTAGACGAATCTAATAATTATTTTTCTACGTTACTAAGTGTTTCAAACCCCAACCAACCTTCTACTCCTCCTACCAATATTTATATAAGTAACAAAACATCTAATTCAGTCAGATTAAATTGGACAAATGGTAGTGGTAATAAAAGATTGGTAATAGGAAAGAGATATCCTGTACCTCTATTACCTATTGATAATACAGTTTATACAGCAAATTCATCATGGCAGAATGCGTCATTCTACTTTGATCCTATTTACCCAACAAGTACAAATTTCGCATCTAGAATATTGTATTTTGGAACAGGGAATTATGTTGATATTAATGATTTGCCAACGGACTCAACTTTTTATTTTGCAGTATATGAGGCAAATGATCAAGGAGGAGGTATTATTGATTATTTACAAGCAAACAATATACTTTCCGTCGGAACGCATTTCTCAAGTAATTTGAATCAAACAAGCTTTCAAACCCTATTAAACGGTAGTACTAATTGTAAACATATTCAAATGTTTGATACTAATGTTGGAGTAATAAATACTGGATATGTGTTAGGAAAAACATTAGATGGTGGAGATTCATGGAGTTATTTAAAGGCGATCGTAACAAGCAATTTTAGTTCATCAGGAGAATATCCTGAAAAGGTTTATTTTTTTGATGCAAATTTAGGAATTTATGGCTCCAATTCTGGAAATGTTTTCAAAACAATAAATGGAGGATTGAATTGGACACGAATGAGTTTAAATAATTCAGAGGAGGTTTATCAAGTTATATGTGTAAGTGCAACAAAGTATTTCGTTTCAGTTGGGGAAAATAGTAGTTATGGTCCAGGAAAAATATATGTTACTAATGATGGAGGTGCAACATGGCAAGTTTCGTTGACTAATAATTATCAAATTCATGCATTGACATTTTTAGATTTAAACAATGGATATGCGCTAGATGTATTAGGGAAATTGTTTAAGACATCGAATGGAGGCATTTCATGGACAAACATTCAAATATCTTCATCATGTAATTATCAGTGGCGACATTTATCATTTACTGATATTAACCACGGATGGGCAATGAATGTGTGTAACGATATTTTTAAAACTACTGATGCTGGCCAAACTTGGTCAAAAGTTTATACAGGAAATCAAATTATTGATGCAAGTAATTTGCAAGCAATTGATGACCAACATGTTTTTTGCAATTATAAACATCAGCAATTTATTAAATCGAGTGATGGAGGAAATACATGGGTTGCTAATAATTTCCCCAATAATATTGGCGGCAGTGGTGGTGCTATTTATGCGTTAGACAATAATACAATTTTTGTGGGTGCTGAAGGGGTCTTTAAAACAACAACTAGTGGGGAAGTAAATGGTATTAGCTTCTCAAATGCAAATGTTATTTCACAATTATGCCCAAATGAAACAATCAATTGTAACTATTTGTTACAAGGAAATTATTCCGCCACAAATCAAGTATTATTAGAACTTTCTGACATCAATGGTAGTTTTGCTAATCCAATACAATTAGCAGCAACGATTTCTAACAATGGCGGTCTACTACAATTTGTTGTGCCTTCGAATCTTCCTGCATCTTCACATTACAAGCTTCGAATGACAACAACAAGCCCAGTTACAATAAGTAATATTTCTCAGGATATTGACTATACCCCATCCCCAATGTTGAATTTCATTAGTTTACCTACTAGTGTTTCTAATGCTACATCAAGCATAATACTGCAAGCATTGCCATATGGAGGTATTTTTAAAGTTGATGGATTGGTTTCAAGTAGTTTTAATCCTACAACACTGTCTATTGGTAACCACCAAGTGAAGTATGAATTTAACTATGCTTCTTGTATAAGCAGTATTGAACAAACAATCCATGTATATGAACAAAACGCTATAAGCATTACAAATTATGGTTCTTATAATTTATGTGCAGGTTCTTTGTTGCATGTGCCCTTTAACTTATCTGGAATATTTAATTCTTCAACAAATTTCATCGCTCAAATAAGTAGCAGTTCAGGTAGTTTTTTTTCACCAATTAATCTCGGCTCAATAACAACTACTTCAAGTGATACCATGCATCTTGTCCTTCCTAATAGTTTAGCTTTTGGGTCTAATTATTTTATAAGAATAGGGAATTCGGATGGTACGGTGATTAGTAATCTGATCGGCCCTTTCACAATTAATCCAATGATAATTCCAGCAATAAATATTTCAAGTACCAATACTGTTTTTTGCAAAGAAACCAATATAACTTTATCATCAAGTGGAACAAATTTAGGAAGTTCGCCGGCATATCAATGGACAAGGAATGGTCAAAATGTAAGTAATGGGCCGAGCCTAAATCTTTCTAATATTTTAGATGGAGATATATTTAAACTACAAGTTACTTCGAGTGCTCAGTGTGCATCTCTAATACCTACATTGTCGAATTCTATAACTATGACTGTTTTAAGTATTGACACACCGTCATCGGCAGTTTATCAAAGTGCATCAAGTGTCTGTATAAATGTAGACGATACTTTGTATGCTTTTAGTACGATTAATGGAGCAACTATACAATGGCAAAAGAATAATAATAATATCCCAGGGGCTATGAATGATATTTACGTGGTGAATGGCTTGAGTCCAAGCACAGATAATTACAGATTTATAGCAACAATGCCAAGTATAGGTTGCTATTCAAAACAAAAAGACACTAGCGTAAATGTTCCTATTACAATTATTCAATGCGGTACTTGCCTACCAGATATCACCATTTCTACCTCACCATTTACTACTGCACTTACTGAAAGTCAAACCTGGATAAAAACTTCTGGCACTGTTTTAATTCCTTTGGGAGCCAATGTGAAGTTTGATGCGAATGCCTCTAGTTATGTTCAATTGAATCCGGGATTTAGCGCAGATTACGGCTCTAAATTTCTGGCACAAGCTTATAATGGTTGTACCGCAGGTAGTCCACAAAAAACAAACTCCATTGGAACAGAACAAACCAACCAAGCCTTTGATCAAAGGAACTTAATCCTCTACCCAAATCCAACCTCTGGAAAGGTCACTCTCATGCATCCTAAAGAAGTGAAAGAAATTCAAGTCTTTGACATGGTGGGTAAAAGATTATTGCGTGTACGAACCCATGACCAAGAAATGACAGAACTTGATTTAAGTGAATTTCCGAATGGTATTTATCATGTGCGTACCGAAGGATTCACGACGATTAAAGTCATTAAACATTAATTCAACCTAACTATTATTTCAATACAAAAAACAAGTATCATGTATAAACACATTCTTTTATTTTCTTCCTTGCTTTGTTTCTCTTTCATAGGCCAAGCGCAATTATTTTCAAGTGGCAATACTGTCATTCCAGGAACCAATGTAGGTGTCGGTACCAATGCACCTGCTGTGAAATTACATATCAAGAACGCAACTGCAGGTGAGTTGTTGCGCATGGAGAATACCAATCCAACAGGCTTTGGTAAATTTTCTTTATACAATGATGTAGCGACAAACTATGCCAATTTTACAAAATACGGAAGCACCTATGCGGGCGGCTATCCTGGTATTGCTACGCTCTATCCTTATGCTAATCTTTTAGCTTTTGGAAATAATGGGGGCGCTTGTTTATTGACTACCAGCGGTAATGTAGGTATATCGATTTACAAAGGCGGCACGAGTAAATTGAAATTGCATGTAAGTTATGCGAGTGAAAACTTGGGGTTAGGAGGCAATGCTGATCCTAAAAGTAATGTGCATATCAATAATGCATTAGGTGGAGACACAGTAAAGATTACCAATACAACAACTGGTCATGCGATTACAGATGGATTAGAAATACGAACAACTGGTTTGGCTGCAAGTATCATGAATCGTGAAAATAGCACCTTAGAATTGGGCACAAATAATAGCTCGTTGATTCGTTTAGCTGCTGATGGTAAAATCAGTATGGGCAGTGTAACCACACCAACTGGGTATCGTTTGTATGTAGATCAAGGAATTTTAACTGAGAAAGTTCGTGTGGCAGTGAAGACAAGTGCAGA
>JAGNOY010000013.1 GCA_017989935.1 Chitinophagaceae bacterium | reverse complement strand
GGATACTTTGTAACTTGATTGCCCATACTTGACCTACCTTTAATGGCCAATTCCCCGAAATCAAATTCAAATTTTTTGATTTTGGCTTTACAAGCGGCACTTAAATTAACAGTCAGTAATTCGCTTTCTCCATTCGGGTTTGAACTAAAATAGAGAATCTTGCTTTTGGGAGTCCCTTTGGTTAAATCGTATTCTTTATCACGCGTGATGCCTGTTACATTAAATCTTTTGGCAAAGGAGATACCACTTTTTCCATCTACATAAATTACATGATAAGTAGTTCTGTCATCAGTTTTTCTAAACACTTCTGCAAGCAAAATATCTTTTCCAATAAAGGTTTTTTCAGCAACTTTTACCACTTTCATTTTCCCTTCTTTGGTAAAAACAATAATAAGGTCTGTATCTGCACATTCACAGAGCAATTCATCTTTTTTGAGTGTGGTTCCTATAAAACCTTCGGTTCGATTGATAAATAACTTGGTATTGGCAATAGCGATTTCACTCACTTGAATATTGTCGAACGTTTTAATTTCTGTTTTTCTTTCTCGCCCCTTTCCGTATTTTTTTAATAAATTTTCGAAATAGGCGATGGCAAATTCAGTTAAATGCGCTAAATCATGTTTCGTTTCTTCAATGGTTTTCTCTAATCCTTTGATATGCTCATCAGCTTTAAATGCATCGAACTTAGAAATTCTTTTAATTTTTATTTCTGTTAACCTGACGATGTCATCTGTGGTAATTTCTCTCCTGAATTTTTTCTTATATGGTTTCAAGCCGTTATCAATGGCTTGTAAAACGCCTTCCCAAGTTTCTTCTTCTTCGATATCTCGATATATTCTTTTCTCGATAAAAATTTTCTCTAGGGAAGAATAATGCCAATTATCTTCTAATTCCCCAAGCTTAATTTCTAATTCTTGCTTCAACAAATCCTTGGTATGGTCTGTAGAACTTTTTAATAATTCAGAAGCTGTGGTAAATCTAGGTTTGTCGTCAATAATTACACAAATGTTAGGAGACACTGACACTTCGCAATTGGTGAATGCATAAAGTGCGTCTATGGTTTGATCTGGCGTAACACCTGTAGCAAGTTGTATTTCTATTTCTACATTCGCGGCTGTATTATCTGTAACTTTTTTGATTTTAATTTTTCCGCTATCATTGGCTTTTACAATGCTTTCAATCAAGGTTGGCACGGTAACTCCATAAGGCACATCTCGGATGATAATGGTTTTATTATCTATTTTATCCATATGTACCCGAATTCTTACCTTGCCGCCTCTTTTACCATCGTTGTAGTTTGCCACATCAATCATGCCGCCTGTAAGAAAATCGGGAAATAATTCAAATTTTCGTCCTTTAAGGTATTTGATCGATGCATCAATCAATTCGCAGAAATTATGGGGGAGTATTTTGGTAGATAAACCTACTGCAATGCCTTCTGTGCCTTGCGCGAGTAACAAAGGAAACTTCATTGGCAAAGAGACGGGTTCATTTTTTCGCCCATCATAACTAAGTTGCCATTCGGTGATTTTATGATTGAATGCTACTTCTAAAGCAAATTTCGACAACCTTGTTTCGATATAACGTGGTGCAGCCGCACTATCACCGGTTCGAAAATCGCCCCAGTTACCTTGCGTATCCAACAATAAATCTTTTTGCCCCATATTAATCATGGCTTCCCCAATACTTGCATCGCCATGAGGATGGTACTGCATGGTTTGTCCAATTGCATTGGCTACTTTGTTGAAACGGCCATCATCCATTTCTTTTAAGGCATGTAAGATTCTTCGTTGAACAGGTTTAAGACCATCTGAACCTGCAGGAACTGCACGTTCAAGTATTACGTAACTGGCATAATCTAAAAACCAGTTTTGGTACATTTCGCCCACATGGTTTTTATTGGGCACAGGGTCTCCTATGGTAATTTCTTCCGACATATCAATTGTGTGCCTGCAAATGTAAAGTTTGAGAACTTTTTTTCAACTAAGAGTTAATAACATCTTTGTTGAATAATTAGTTTGAGATACATAAAGAAATGAATTTAAATTTGACCTTTATTTTATCCTTGAACAAACTTTTATTTTTCTTTTTGTTGTATGGACTTCCATTCTTCAGCACGGCCTCCAAGGGGCAGGGGATATTAAATATAGATAAGGTGGTGGCCGATTCTAGTCTCGATTCACCTCAGATTCGTTTAGAACAGTTGATTGAATTACATCCTTTCATTCATAATAAAGTTGTAATTGAGTTAGGAAATCCAACGCTTAGAAAGGGAAATAGCAAAACGAGTTTATTTTTTACTGCATTACTTTGTCTATTTCTATTTGCGGGCATTAAAATTGTTTTTGAAAGACATGTGCTTAATCTTATCCGTGTGTTTACCCTTTTTCATATCTCAAAGCGTCAACTTAAAGATCAGTTAGAGAATGACAATCGGGCGTCGCTTGTTTTTAGCCTGCTGTATTTTATGTCAACGGGGTATTTATTGTATGTACTGATAAAAAAATACTCTTTTCATTTTCAAGAAAGCTCCAATTTCTTGGCCATTTTATTGTGTATAGGAATTTCGGGAGGGCTTTATATAGTAAAAATTGCTTTAATTAAATGGATAGCATGGGTATTTCAATATAATGAAGCCGCTTCGCAATATGTATTTAATTCTAGCATAGTACAGGAATTTGCCACCTTATTTCTTTTTCCAATCTGCATCATTTTGTATGTGACTCAAGGTAATTTGAATCATTGGATTCTTATGCTTGGGTTAATTATTTTCTGTATTATGCTCATTTTCAAGTATATCCGATTGTCGGGGATACTCAAAAATTTATTGAGGTTCGATTTAATCCATTTTTTATTGTACATTTGCGCCTTTGAAATTGTTCCTATACTTACTTTAGCCAAAATGGCACTTTAGTGATAGAAACAAAATCACATTCAATAACAAACATTAGAAACTGAAATTGAGTATGGTGAAAGCGGCACAAAACAAACAAACTAAAGCGGATAAAACTGCGAATGTCAGTGCGCCTAAGAATATTCTTATTGCTCAACCTCGACCTGAATCTGAAAAATCACCTTATTTCGAGATTGAGAAAAAGTATAATGTTGCCTTAGATTTTTGTCCTTTTATTCTTGTTGAAGGGGTTCCTTCTAAAGATTTTAGAAAGCAAAAAGTAGATATTACGCAATATGGAGCGATCATTTTTAATAGCAGAAATGCGATTGACCATTTTTTTCGAATTTGCGATGAGTTAAAAATCAAAGTTTCTCCAGAAATGAAATATTTCTGCATCACAGAAGCCATTGCTTTATATCTCCAAAAATTCATTGTATATCGTAAGCGTAAAATCTTTTATGGCGAAGACGGCACTGTAAATAGTATGCTAGAAGTTATTGCAAAACATAAAACTAAAGAAAAGTACATAGTGCCTGTGAATGATATCTGCAGAACAGAGACTTTAGATTGCTTACAAAAGAATAATTTAGAATACGCAGAAGTTGTTTTATACAAAACTGTTTGCAATGATGTAAAGGAATTGATGAAGAAAGCCTATGACATGATTGTATTTTTTACGCCGGGGAGTGTAAAATCACTTTTCGAAAATGTACCTCGCTTTGATCAAAAAGGAATTGTGATTGGCGCTTTTGGGCCTATTACTAGTAAGGCCGTTGAAGATGCAGGATTATCATTACAACTCAAAGCACCTTTGCCCAATATCCCTTCTATGTCAGCCGCTTTGGATATGTATTTAGCCTCGTTTCTTAAGCCAACCAAGAAATAGTTTCTTACTAAGATCAAGGGTGTTTAGTATAATGTACCCCATTCTTTCATTTTATCAAACTACACATAAATAAAGCAAGAACTATTATTTTATTTCATTGCATTCTAAAAGCATTATACTGAATTTTCGAAAAATGCTTGTTGTTTATCCTATGTAAATAAGGTTTAATCCATATCATTTGAGTATGGATACAGAGATTCATGAGCTGAATGGATTTTAATTATGACTAATATGATAAATTCAATTCAATGAATCTCTTAGCTCATTCAATTTGTCCAATAAGTGAATCATGTGAGTCCTTAAAACAATTGTTTTATTTCATCTAACACTGTCACATCATCGATTGTTGATGGGATCGAATAGGGGATATTATCTACAATACTACGAATGGTTTTACGTAATATTTTACCACTGCGTGTTTTCGGTAGTCTTTTGAGAATATATACATTTTTTAAAAATGCGATAGCTCCAATTTTTTCACGAATTAATTCAATAATTTCTTGTTCAATAAATGGGGTACTTTCATGCGCGCTATCTTTTAACACAACAAATGCAATAGGTCTTTGACCTCTTAATGCATCTTTAATACCTACCACAGCACATTCTGCAACAGCATGATGATACGCGACTATTTCTTCCATTTCTCCTGTACTTAATCGGTGGCCACTTACATTAATTACATCATCAATACGCCCCATAATAAAGCAATAACCATCTTCATCAAAATACCCCCCATCTCCAGTGAGATAATAGCCCTGATATGTAGATAGATATTCTTTTTCGTATCGCGCATCATTATTCCATAGTGTTGGCAAACATCCCGGAGGCAAGGGTAATTTGATTACTACATTGCCTTCACTATTTTTTTCTTTCATAATACCTTCTTCGTCAAAAATTTGTATATCATAACCACACATAGGAATTCCTGCACTGCCAGGCTTTACCGGCATGGGTTTTATCCCCATTGGAATTGCAAGCATAGGCCAACCACTTTCAGTTTGCCACCAATGATCGATAATTGGAATTTGCATTAAAAATTCAAGCCATGCTAAGGTTGCAGGATCGCATCGCTCGCCTGCAAGAAAAATACTTTGCAAACATGTTAAATCATACTGCGCTTTTAATTGCCCCTCACTATCTTCTTTTTTAATTGCTCGAATGGCTGTTGGTGCAGTAAATAGTGTTTTTACCCGATGCTGTTCTATTACACGCCAAAAGGCCCCTGCATCTGGTGTGCCAATGGGTTTGCCTTCATACAATACAGTGGTGCAGCCATGTAATAAAGGACCATATACGATATACGAATGTCCTACTACCCAACCAACATCACTTGCAGCCCAAAATACATCACCCGGCTCGATATTGTAAATAGATTTCATTGTGTATTTTAGGGCAGTAGCATAACCGCCAGTATCGCGCACAATTCCTTTTGGAGTACCCGTAGTACCACTTGTATAAAGAATATACAATGGGTGAACACTAGGAATTGGTATATACTCAACGCCATTTGCTTGCTCAATTAATGAATAAAAATCATGTTCATTGATTTGATCTAATTGATCGTAATTGTTTTCGCGCTGAAAATAAATTTTATGTAATGGCTTTTCTACAGCTTCTAAGATAGCTCGATCTACTAATGGTTTATAATCAATTTGTTTTGTGCCTTCTATACCATAAGATGCTGATATAATAACTTTTGGATTAGCATCATTTATTCGAAGAGCTAATTCATGTGGCGCAAAACCACCAAAAACTACTGAGTGTATGGCGCCGATTCGTGCACAAGCTAACATAGAAATAACTGCTTCAGGAACCATTGGCATATAAATAATGACAGTGTCTCCTTGCACTACGCCTAACTTATTTAATGCATCTGCAAATTTTGACACAAGGTTTAATAAATCTGCGTAGGTGTATTTTTTTATTTGATTTGTGACTGGGCTATCATAAATCAAGGCTACTTGATTGCCTCTTCCTTCTTTAATATGGTAATCTAAACAGAGGTAGCTCATGTTTGTTATTCCATCTGAAAACCATTCAAAAAAATTTTCCTTTTTTTTAGATAAAATTTGAGTAGGGGGTTGAAACCAATCTATTTGTTCTGCCTGATTTTTCCAAAAATCTTCTTTATTTGTAATGCTTTGAAGGTATATTTTTTGATAAGACATCTTATTTAATTTTGCTACAAATTACATCGAAGGGATGAATTGTGGTTAATATATATACCAATTTAGCGAACTTAATCGTCGCACGAGATGGATATCAAATACTAAGTCTAACAACTAGTTATTTTAGCTAGTTCAATTCAGGTTAATTTAATACTGAGAATAAAGAAAAATGAGCAACTTGTTTGTCCTTCTATATATTCTAAATGCACTTGGTATTTCAAGAATGAAATCCCTTTAGAAATAATTTAATTTGGTAAATCTAGTAGAATTAGGCGAAATCGCATTTCCTTAAATTTGACGCTAAGGAAATTCACTTATTTTAATTCTTTTAATTGGCTCACAATATTTCGTGTTGAAAAGGGCTTAGAAATATACAGAGAAGCTCCTAAATCGTATCCTTTTTTAATATCAGCTTCTGAGGACTTTGCACTCAAAAAAACTACCTTACTATGCGCAAGTTTCTTGGTTGATTTAATGTATTTACAAATTTCATATCCATTTACATCTGGCATCATAATATCAAGTAATACAATATCAGGGATGAATTCTTTAACGATTTGCATGGCTTCTGTGCCATTACGCGCTACTAAAACATTATACCCATTTTTTTTCATCAAAAATTCTAAGGACATCAAAATATATGGATCGTCGTCAACAACTAATATTTTTTGAGGTTCCGTTTGCTCATTCATAAACTATTTTTAATGGATAATTGGTAATGCAAAGGTAAAACTTGCGCCCTTACCTTGGTTGTTTTCAACACTTATTTTTCCATGATGCAGCTCAATTATTTTTTTGCAAATAGTGAGTCCAAGGCCGCTTCCAATTGGCTTTTGCAAATGACTTTGTTTAGCTTGATAAAATTTATCAAACAACAAATCTTTGGTAAGCTCATTTACACCAACACCATCGTCTTTAATTTTTAGTTCGATGTCATCCAAACTGGGTATTATAAAAACATCAATTCTTGTATCTGCAAACTTAATGGCATTTGATACTAAATTATATACAACCTGATTGATTAAATCTTTATCTGCATGAATAATCATAGATGAGTCTTGACAAATTAAATTTACTTGAAGTTTTCGTTCTTCACTTAAAGCAGTCAGTGATTTTATTACGTCTTTAGCAAGTTGCTTAATATCGAAAGAAGTCGGATAAATTTTCTGCCTGCCACTTTCGTATTTTTCAAGATTCAATACTTGGGTAATTAAATGACTTAATTTTTCAGTTTCCTTAATTATGATATCTAAATAATCTTGTCTTTGGCCTTCATCCAAAGATGGATTGTCATAAACAATTTCAGACAAGGCTCTGATGGAAGTTAATGGAGTTCTTAGCTCGTGAGTAACTGTATACAAAAATTCATTCTTTAATTCATCCATTTGTTTTAATTGAAAATTAGCCTTGCTTAATTCATTAGATGCTTTTTCTAATTCAATTGATTTTTTTCGAAGTTCCTTATTGAGTTCAATAAATTGCTGACTTTCTTTTACAATATCGATAACCTCATGCAAGCTAACTTTTTCATCTTTTGTCACTGAGCTAATCATTAATCGGGAGGAGGCTGATCCAATTACACCACCTAGTATTTGCTCAGCGAAATTTACTATTCGCGCATCAGCTTCTCTTTCTTTATCAAGCATAATAGAATGCCTATTGGCATAACCTTCTAGTAATAATTTTGTTCGATCTTCACCAATGAAATTGCTCAACACATTTTTTATATCTTTCAATAAGGTAATGCCTTTCCAAATCCCATGATGAAACGATGTATCCTTTGATTGTGGTTCAACAAACAGATTTGCTTGATGTTCTTCTTCAATAGTTGAGGTAGTTTGAAATGATATAAAAATAAAAGTAAATGTATTAAGTAAAAGCGACCAGAAGATGCCATGGCTTATGGCGTCAAGATATTGCATAGTAAAGAGTGATGTAGGCTTAAGGAATTTTAGATGGAAAAGCCCATCTTGAACAATTGAATGTATGTATCCGCTATTTGCACTTAAGGATGGTAATACGAGGGTATAAAACCAAATGGAAAAACCAACCAAGATGGACGCTAATGATGCCTTTCTGTTAGCAGTTTTCCAATAGATACCAAATAATATTGAAGGAGCAAATTGGGCTACAGCCACAAATGAAATCATACCAATCGAAACAAGAGAATAGTTTTCTGCAACTACTTTCTCGAAAATATAGGCTAAAAGTATAAGTATGATTACTCCAATGCGTCTGCTTAATAAAATGGTTTTGCCAATAGAAATTGGATTGTTTTTAAATTTACTCGAGGATAAGAGTAAGGGCACTGTGATATTGTTACTAATCATGGTTGTTAATGCAATAATTTCAACGATTACCATACCAGTTGCAGCAGAAAATCCGCCAATAAAAACAAATAAAGTTAATATGGTTTGGCCATGATGAATAGGAAAATGTAATAACAACATATCAAAGTCGATCCCTTGAGGAAAGGAAATAATTCCTGCCAAGGCAATTGGTAATACAAATAAATTAATGATTAATAAGTACAAGGGAAACAGCCACATCGCTTTTTTCACATGAGTTACGTTAGTATTTTCAACTACACTTACTTGAAATTGTCGAGGCAACAAAAGCAATGCTAAGGCTGAAACAAGTGAAATTAAAAACCATGACCATGGATTCATATTTTCATTAAATACAAAATGATCTTTCAATTGTTCAATGGAAGCAGCTTGTTTGAAGATATCTGTAACTCCATCAAATAAAAAATAGCAAACAAATATTCCCACGGCCACAAACGCAACTAATTTAACCAAGGCTTCAAATGCGATCGCTGATATGACACCAGTATGTTGTTCTGTGGTATCTATATTTCGTATGCCATATATGATAATAAAAAACACAAGACCTATGGAGATGTAAAATGTTGAATCTGTAAAAATAGATTCTTGTGTATTTGAGTACTGTGTAAGTAAATTTACACTTGCACTGATGGCTTTTAATTGAATAGCTATGTAAGGAATGATGCCAATAATACAAAATAAAGAAACGATCACACCCAAGCTGATATTTTTACCATAGCGACTTGAAATAAAATCTGCTATGCTTGTAATTCTTTGCGCCTTGCATATTCGAATTATTTTTACCAAGGCCATTCCAATTAGTGGCATATATAAGGTTGGGCCGAGATACACGGGTAAAAAGCCAATTCCGGTTTGAGCAGCATTTCCAATACTACCAAAAAAAGTCCATGCAGTGCAAAATACAGCCATTGACAAGGCATAAGTTAAGGATGGAGGCAAAAAAGATTTTTTATTCCGTTTAAGTCGTTCGGCAACATTGGCAATAACAAATAATAGTACCAAGTAGCCAATCACTAAAGAAATGATTAGAATCTTACTCATTTTCTTTGCCTAATTTAAACAGCTTTTTCGAAAGAGAATAAAGTACGAAAATACATAAGGCCCAAAGTGTAAACAAGTAAATAAGTAAAATGGGTATACCTTGAAAAGCCTGTTGCTTATTAACTATTTCAATGAAGGGAAAGTTAAAAAGCAGGAATAAAATAGTTGAAATAAATACAAAATAAAGTTTGTTAGATTTCTTCATAAAATGGACTTTAAATTTACTTCTTAATTCGTTTAAAAAAAAGAAAACGCTGGTATGTTATAAATCACACCAGCGTTTTTATTAGATGATTTTATTTTAATCTTCTTTCATATCATACTCTCCCGTAAGACAATAATAGCCAAAAGTAAATAACCCCCCAGCAATAATTGGGCATAATACAAAGGTGTAAATAATCGCGGGAACTAATTTTTCACCGCCTGTTTTCCACATATCCATGGCTTGGTTGATGAATAAATAATACACAGCCCAAGCTCCGAGAGCAATCCAAACAACACCTAATATTTTTTTAATCTGATTCATATTTGAAATTTTATTTTGTACTCATTAAATTGTTTATTAATCATCAATTCGTTTGTCTTTGCCATTGAGGTAAATTACCCCAATGATAAAACATATACCTCCTACTGCTATTGGATACCAAAGACCTTCAAGGTAAGGTTTATCATAGACTTTAGCAAGACCAGCTGCTTCTGCTAAATCATTTGCTTTTTTAGCATTCAGTGCCAAGAATGTGGCTACAGCAGGGAGGAGTCCGCCAAAAATACCATTCCCGATATGATATGGCAAACTCATAGAAGTATATCTAATTTTTGCAGGAAATAATTCTACTAAGAAGGCAGCAACGGGTCCATAGACCATGGTTACAAATAAGACCTGTATAAACACTAACCAAATCAAGGCCCATTTATCATCGTTGTTTATCATCAGTGTTTTCTTGACCTCAACTTTAGGCTTCCCATCATCACCAATTTTTGCTATGCCATTTTCTAAAGTAATTGTTTTTACTTCTTTATATTTGGCCCCATCTGTATATTCCTTAGTAAGGGTGTATATTGAATCCATTCCATCACCTTTTTTATTTGATTTCATTTCTGCAAGAGAAGTTCCTTTTTCTATGATTTCTGTCTTATTCTTTGTATTGGTTGTTTGATACATTTTTTCATAAATAGGGCGATAAGCTAAAATTGCTATAAGCATGCCCGCCATCATGATCCACTTTCGACTTGTTTTGTCAGAAAGCCATCCAAATAATACAAAGAATGGGGTGCCCATGATTAAGGCAATAAACATCAAATTGTCCACAATCTCTTTATCAATATTCATGACTTTTTCTAAAAAACTCATGGCATAAAATTGACCTGTGTACCAAATTACACCTTGCCCCATTACCACCCCAAATAAAGCAAGTAACACAAACTTGAAATTCATTTTGTTTCCGAAACTTTCTTTTAACGGATTTGTAGAAACCTTTCCCTCGGCTTTTACTTTGGCAAAAACAGGCGATTCATGCATATTTCTTCTGATCAAATAAGAAACGCCAACCATTAAGATAGAAACCCAAAATGGCACCCTCCAACCCCATTCTTCAAATTGAGATTTGTCTAAGGTGTTTCGGGTGAACATAATCACAAGCAATGAAACAAATAACCCAATCGTGGCTGTGGTTTGAATCCATGAAGTGAAGTATCCTCGACGATCACTTGGCGCATGCTCGGCTACATAGGTTGCCGCACCACCATACTCGCCACCTAAGGCAAGTCCTTGCAACAGGCGCAATAAAAGTACAAGTACAGGGGCCATAAATCCGATGGTTTCATAGCTCGGCACACATCCAATTAAAAAGGTAGCCCCACCCATTAATAGTAATGTAACCATGAAAGTATATTTACGACCAATTAGATCACCTAGTCGGCCAAAAAATAAGGCACCAAAAGGTCTTACAACAAACCCTGCTGCAAAAGTTGCCAAGGTACTTAAAAAGGCAGCTGTTGGATTTCCAGCAGGAAAAAATTTGGTTGATATTATGGTAGCCAAACTTCCGAAAATATAGAAATCGTACCATTCGATCATGGTTCCTACCGAAGAAGCGCCTATAACGGTAAAAAGGGATGATTTTTTTTGTTCTGACATCGTGTTGTATTTAAGTTGTGATAAATAATTTTTATTATAGGAAGATGTGAGTTTGCAAAATAATTTCACCCTTGCTGCCATTTGGAACGGGCACATCTGATCCTGCTACAGTTTTATAAACAGGTCTTGTACCGTATTGTAAAGTGAGTTTTGCATTGTGACCACTTAAGAAATAGTTTAATCCTAAATCAAATTGTGCAGATGCTTTTCCAATTCGGTCGAAATTCTTATAGGTAAATGTTGCATAGGGCATAAACGCTGTGCCATTCGAGAGCTTCGGTAAAAGCAACCCTGCTTGTGTGTACCATATATCGCCGGTACCAATAGTCGGTTGCAAATTTCCTCCACCTGCCCAACTCGCATCACTATTTTGAGCAATGGGTTGAGTAGCCCCATGTTGGTTCAAGATGCCTAAATTACGCATATAGTCAGGCCCGAAATCGTGTAAAGTGTAAGATGAATACACATTGAAAGCCATGCCCTTAGTTCCTTTTAGCGGCATATCTACATAAATATCCGCTCCCAAATTTTTCTGATTATGTGTGATTACTGAATCTGTTTTTGAAGGACGGCTCGCTGTAACTTTCGGATGATAATAATAACCGACCCCTACATTCAATACTTTCTTGGCACCTAAGTAGGTTCCTGCAAAATAAGGAAGTACATTACTTTCCTTATCAAAAAATTGATAATTAAAATAGCCGGCACTTGCCCAAGTTTCTGTAAATACGTTCACTGCATAGGGAGATGAAATAGCAGAACTATTTTGAACACCATTGGCAAAAGGTTTATTCAATGCAATTCGATAATCAAACTTTCCCAATTGGCCTTTGGCATAAATACCTAATTGTCGGGCAAACTGATCAGTAGTTTCAATATTGAACCAATTATGAATGGGGGCATCCAAGGTCATAAAATTCAACGTACTATTACTGGCCATGCGTGATACTCCATTCCAATAATGAAGGCCCGCGCCTAGATGTAACTTTCCAGGAAGAATCGCATATTCTGTCCAAGCATCATGGATATAGAGTTGAGGTCGTTTTCCACCTTGTGCCGAACCACTAGCGCCACTTCCCAAAGCACCGGAACCACCTCCATTCGAAAAACTTTGATTGTTCATTCCAAAATGAGAGACAATCATAAAACGAGGAGACACTTGGGCTTGAATTAAAACGCGTGAGCGACGAATTCCAAAATCCATACTCGATTTTTGGACCTTCCCATTTATATCCAGTGTCCCCGGATTGTTTTCGGTATAGGATGTCCAGATTTGATGCCACGTAATAAAGCGGATAAATTTAGTTCCTTTCTCATCAAGTTTCAATGTCAGTGGTTTGTAACTGTGATCTACATTTTGAGCTTTCAATAGAGAAGTCGAAAGTAAAAAAGTGGCGAGTAATAGTTTAAGTTTTCTCATTGCAGTATTTTTTAATTTAAAATTCTACTGCTAATGTCTAAACTATTTAAACAAACTAAAATTCTTGTATATACATATGTAAATTAGTATAGTTAGTTCTTCTTGAATCGCTCCCACTTAATCATCATAAATTTATCCCCTAATTCATTGATGATACATCCACTTGAATGAAGGTTTTCTCGTGAACTCATAAATTCAATCAATTCATTATGATTAAAGACTTTATAGGTAGGTCTGTATTCTAAATTATCAGGACGAGTAATTCCATATTGCCGTATCCAATTCATGACGGACACATGGCTCACTCCTAAGATGCGTTCAATCTCCCGCAAGGTTACTCCTTCTACATACAATTGAATTGCCTTAACTACATAATAGGGGTCTATGTTTTTTCCTTCCTTCAATACAGTAAAATTATAGTGACATCCTCGACAAGAATATCGTTGTCTACCCTTTACAATTCCACTTTTCACGTAGTTATCACTTTTGCATTTTGGACAAAGAATTTGCTTCATAGTACGAATATAAATTGTTAGATATACTTATTTAGCATAAATATACTTATTTAGCATTTGTAAACAAAAATTTAAGTTTCCATGGGATTAAATTTCATCATTTAAATTGTTAAATTTGATGTGCTAAATTACAAATCTGAACAAATAGGTATGTATCACTTTTTAAAATTATAACTGCATAAAAAAACTAAGCGCATTTTATTTTTATCTAATTTTCCTTGTGTATCTATTCATTTCGGGTATAGTGTGTCAAGCCCAAGAATATACATTATTGAATAATTTTACAACAAATGACGGCTTACCTAGTAACCATATTTATGATATTCTTCAAGACAATCAGGGATTTTTGTGGTTTGCAACTGATAATGGCATTAGCCGCTTTGATGGAAAATATTTTCAGAATTACACGACAGCAGATGGATTATCAAGTAACGAAGTGATTCAAATTGCCCAAACAAGCGATGGCGTTATATGGACTAATTGTTTTAAAAATGCACCTTGTTACTACGATCCTATCGAAAGCATATTCCGGAAAGTGCATATAGATGATTCTATAATTCAATTAAATTCAACATCCACTTTTATTAAAACAGTAGATAAGAATGTAATTACATTTAGCTATGTAAATGGTTATTATAGTTTATATAAAAACAAACGACTATTTTACAACATAAATAAGTCAAATACATCTATTGTATTTAACAACCATACCTTGAAGTTTGATTCAATTCCAGGGAAATACAGATATTTTGCCTTATACAAGGGTAACAAATTTGTGAAAAATATTCCATTCAATCTAAGCAGATACAATTATTATTTGTACAATAATAAACTGTTATCATTCAATCATGACAGTCCACAAATATCCATTCTTCAAATTAATAAAAATAGCCCGAATCAACTTGAATTCAAAGAAATTGATACGCGTCAGGAAATTACAAGTTTCAAATGCAGCAAAGACAAATTGAATGTCGTATACAGCAATGGAATTATTGAAAGTTTTGACTTAGCATCATTCGATAAAATTACAACACTAGAAAGAATTAAAAATGCTGCTGTCTCATATAATGATAACTATGGCAATATTTGGATTGGAACTATCGATAAAGGTGTTCTTTTGTATAACAAAGGCGAAATTCGCAAACCAAATTTGCCTAGAAACTTTAAGAACGAAAATTGCATCTGTATAGCGGCTAACAGGAATAGAGTAATGGTAGGCGGCTTGAATGGCAATGTTCTTGAATTGAGCAATAATCAACAAATTGAATATCAATTCGAAGAAAACGCGAATTCAATTTCATGGATGCGAAAATTAATGTATGTCACTAATCACCGTCTTTTCATTAATGAGAACTTTATTTCCATTGATTCTAAGAATAGAATTAAAACAGGTGCTGTAAAAACTGCTATCCAATTTAGTAATAATCTAATTATTACTGGCTCCATCCAAGGTTTAGGAATTTTAGATATAAACAAAAAGTCATACAAAATCATCCAAGAAAATTATACTGATGACCGAATATACTCCATTGCCAAAAAGAATGAGAATGAAATTTACTTTATCAATCGAGAAGGTTTAATGCAGTATGATATTTATAAAGGCATCATTAAGAAAATAGATAATAAGAATCTTGAAAATCAAGAACTACAGCTATTAGTTAGCAGCCATGATTCTAATTATGTTTGGGTCAGTACCAACAAAGGGAATCTCCTGCTATTGCAACAAAATAAACAGGTACTTAAAGTAACACAAGCAGATGGCTTACCGCAAAACATTACAAATATCTTATCCCTTCCCAATGCCGTTTGGATTTCAAGTAAGGAGGGCATTTACATAGTTCGTTATCAAACAAAAGGTTCTAATATAATTTATACAATCGATATCGTTACTGTTTTTGATGGCCTACCAAGTAACACGATTAATGAAATGGTGAAATTTGAAGATTCCATATATGTTGCAACTGAAAAAGGTATAGCCATTATACCTGCGCATTATGTAAACCAACAAAGGGAAATAATTCCTAGACTCATAGAGGTGACGATAAATCAACAAAAACAAAAATTATCAACTTATTATAATTTAAAACAACATGAAAAGAACATACTACTAAAATTTTCAGGTGTAGATATTACTGGCCATTTTGATCACTTTAAATACAAGTTAGACAATTCATCCAGATGGACTAAGATAGAAGGACATAGCTTGAATATTCAATTGCCAAATGGGCATCACGAAATTTCAATTGTATGTGTAGACAACAATAATCATGTTTCTCAACATCAGCTTAAACTTACATTCAATATTCCGACTCCTTTTTATAAAACAATCTACTTTTGGATACTTACGAGTCTTGCCCTAACCACGTTAAGTTTCTTTTTCTATAACAGACGAAAATTACGCCTGCAACAAGAAAAATTTCAATTACAACTTTTTCAACAGTCTTTGTTAGAAAAACAACGTCAGAAGTTGACCGCTGACTTGCATGATGATATAGGATCTTCTTTGAGTAGTTTACAGCTAAACAGTCATATTGCGAAAGAATTAATCATCAAGAAAAATTTTGATAGAGCAGAAAAACTGCTTGCAAATATCGAAAATCAAGCCAAAGAATTAAGTAACAATATTTCGGATATTATTTGGAGTATGAAAAATGAAAAGGAAGCCTTTGGCAGTTTTAGTGATCGGGTAAAAACCTTTACAAATCAGATTTTACATGAATCTGCTATCAAATACACCTTAATTATTGACGAAAATATTGACAAGTATATTACTGATATCCAAATCAAAAAAAACCTCATCTTAATTGTTAAAGAGGCCATCAACAATGCAGTGAAACACAGCCTAGCAAGTTCATTGGAGATAAAGGCGAGTATACAGGAAGATTTGATCAGAATAGTCATTCAAGACAATGGAATTGGCTTTGATGTACAAAAATCTGATGGAAATGGCATAAGGAATATTAAAAAGAGAACAGAAGAATTGAATGGCATGTATACATTAGAGACAAAAATAGGAATGGGCACTAGATTCATTATAACCATTCCTACTAAATTTAGGGGGCTAAACAATTCTGACTAATTTCTACATTTACAGTATGCCGATACGTATTTTTATCTTTGATGACAGTATTCAACGAAGAGAAAGTTTAAAAGCCTTATTAGAGTTAAGTGACAATTACATTTGTGTGGGAGAAGCTTCTAATTGTGCGAATGCGTTACACGAAATGGAAGAATTTTATCCAGAGGTTGTACTCATGGACATTAACATGCCTGAAGTTGACGGATTAGAAGGTCTTAAAATTATAAAAACAACTTTCCCCAGTATTCAAGTATTGATTCAAACAGCCTACGATGATAGCGATAAAATATTTACAAGTATCAAAAATGGCGCTAGTGGATATATACTGAAAAATGACTCTGCCAACAAAATTCTTCAAGCTATTGAAGAAGTATATCACGGAGGAGTTGTTATAAATCCAACCATAGCAAAGAAATTGATTGGGTATTTTACACCAAACAAAATGGATAATATTTTAACAGTTAAGGAAAATGAAGTATTATTTCTGCTATCTGAAGGGTTGAGCTATAAGATGATCGCAAGCAAATTGGAGATAAAATACACAACTGTAAATTTTCATATAAAAAGTATATACGCCAAACTACATATCTCATCACTTGGAGAAGCAATTGCCTATTATTATAAGAATATTAAACCTAAGATTTAAATTTTGTTGAGCTTGCTGTCATAACTTTAATAAGCAGGAAGCAATGAATCCCCACCTACATTTAGGAGTTTTATTTCAGTTGAAACAGATCAACTTTGTGAAAGTTTATATCATTCATTATTTCATCACAAAAAAATATTACCATGAAACAGATTTTAATTACCATGTTGATCAGTTGTTTTTTTCTACAAAATGTAAAAGCGCAATCTGCACCTTGTCCTTGTGATACCACGGGCAGGGTACTTACTCATCCTGTTATTTCAGGAACAGTTACAATCAGCAGTCTTGGATTCTCATTACTATCCGGACAAGTACTTACATTTAATCCAGGATCTACCCTAGTTATCGATGTAAATACAAATTGGGCTGCAGTATCCACGTTAATGCTTGCAGAGTCTAGAATAGTCGTTATGCCCGGCGCCACATTCACCATAACAGGATGTTCTTTCTTTGGTTGCGAAAAACTTTGGAAAGGAATCGATGTGCAAGCAGGTGGTGCGATTCATACTATGCAAGGTAATTTCCAAGACGCCAAGCTTGCAATAGAGTTAAGGGTTGGTTGCAGTGCAAGCACAATTCAATATTCAAATTTTACAAACAACTATATTGGTATATTTAGAAGGCAAACAGTAGCAACGGCAACCGGTTTTCCAGTCACAATCCAACACAACAATTTTACAGGTCCCGTTTTATGTACCCTAAAGGAAGATTCAGTTGGCCTTAACCCGAATACAACTTACGATGCTTCATTAGGTATATTATCAAGCGCTATCGGGGATCATAGTTTTGCAGGAATTTATCTAAAGTACACCACTCCGATTACATCAGCTATTCAATACAATACTTTCAACCAACTTCATAGTGGTGCTGTTTTGTATCGCTGTCAAATTACCAATTTTACTAACAACAAATTTGAAGAAATTAAAATAAAGTATACAAGTGGCTTACTCGCTGTAAGAGGTACCGGTATATATAACGATGGTTACCTAAGCGATAATAACTTATTAAAAGTAAGTACGGTGGGTTTACCAATTCCTACAGAATTTTTGAATTGTGATTACGGAATTAAAAAT
>JAGNOY010000202.1 GCA_017989935.1 Chitinophagaceae bacterium | reverse complement strand
GTTGCACTGCAATTACTCGCATCTAAAATACTTATTGTGTAGGTGCCGCCTGATAAATTATTGAAGCAATTGTTTGATTGATAAGCTCCACCATTTAATGCATATTGCAATGGAAGTGCTACCATTTGAGGGTTGATAACACATATTGATCCGTCTAGTGAAACACATGTTGACGGGTTTTGTGTGCTTGCATCAAAATAAGGCGCAGCATTGGCTACTGAAAGCGAATCTGTATACTTGCAACCAATATTGTCTACAACCTCTACGGAATAATAACTGTTGAAATTCAAGCCTGTGAAGCAGCCTGTAGTATTAGAGTTTGTATTTATTGTATAAGTATATGGCGCTATACCACCTGTGGCTGTCTCACATAGTTCATAATTTACACTTGTACAATTCGTATTTGGAAATGAACGTGTTGTGGTGATATTACTTGGAGTAAAGTTTAAAGTATATACTGTAGTTGCTGAACAACCATTGGCATCAATAGCGGTGATCGTATAAATTCCATTACCAGAATATAAATGTATAGATTGGGCATTGGGATCATACCAGCCTGAAGGCACACTATACAAATTATAAGGTGAAGTGGCCCCAGAGATACTCAATCCAACTTCATCGGAACAGGGTACTGGATTTATAGAAGTAATGGCAGGACTTGTTGACGGTGCTAAAGTTACCACGGTAGTTGCTGAATTTGAAAATGAATCGGCCGCAGAAATTGTATAGGTTCCTGACGCTAAATAATTGAAACAACCTGTGGTATTCATTGTTCCTCCAGGACTTAATGTGTAATTAATAGTTCCAAGAAAACCAGCATTAAGCAGGCAAAACCCGCCATTCGCGCCACTATTACAAGTTGGGTTGAAACTGTAATCTAACGAAATTGATTGGGCTTGCACTAAACTAAAGCAGCATATGCAAAGTACCCAAAGAAGAAATTTTTTCATGATAATTTATTTTAAACTTAAAGAAGATGTACTTTGGGTAGACGACTTTAATTTTAATTAGGTTAGCGATTTATTTTTTTATGCCCCCGATTTTCAATAGCCTCAATTGATCTGTCGTTGCGGGGACCCTGATTTTCATTTGTTTTTATTTATGCAATTAGAAAATGTAGTGCCAAAAAAAATCTCGGTATTTCTACCGAGACCTTTCTTTTTAAATTATTTTATTTTTCTCCTAAAAATGCATATCGGTAATCAATAGGCGGATTAAATGTTTCTTTAATTGTTCTTGCACTTAACCATCTATATAAGTTCAACATAGAACCTGCTTTGTCATTTGTACCACTTGCACGCGCGCCTCCAAAAGGTTGTTGTCCTACTACTGCACCCGTGGGTTTGTCGTTGATATAAAAATTACCTGCAGCATGCGTCAATGTTTTCATGGCTTTTTCGATAGCGTATCTGTCTTGACTAAATATTGCCCCTGTTAATGCGTAATCTGATGTTGAATCAACTAATTCGCATACTTTATCAAAAGCAGCTGCTGGATAAACATAGATTGTAAGTACTGGTCCGAAAATTTCTTCACACATGGTTTTGTATTTCGGATCTGTTGTTTCGATAATGGTAGGTTCTACATACCAACCTTTAGATGAATCGCATTTGCCACCTACAATGATTTTGCAAGATTTATCTTTCTTGGCCGTATCAATATATTGTTTAATATTTTTGAATGATTTTTCATCAATCACAGCATTCACAAAATTCGTAAAATCTTCTGTGGTACCCATCTTCATACTTTTAACCTCAGCGACTAATTTCTTTCTGATTTCGTTGGCTAAATTATCTGGAATATAAGCTCTTGAAGCGGCACTACATTTTTGCCCTTGATATTCAAAAGCTCCACGAGCTATACCTGCTACAACAGCGTTGGCATCAGCTGATGGGTGAACTAACACAAAATCTTTTCCACCTGTTTCTCCAACAATACGTGGATAGGTTTTGTATTTAGCAATATTTTCACCGATGGTTTTCCACATACCTTGAAATACGCCCGTGCTTCCTGTGAAGTGTACACCAGCAAAATCTCTGTGACTGAAACAAACATCACCAACTACTGGTCCACTCACATAAATTAAATTGATTACGCCATCCGGTAAACCAGCTTCTTTTAAAATTTTCATAAACAAGTTGGCAGAATATACTTGTGTGTTCGCTGCTTTCCATACAACTACATTCCCGCACATGGCAGCCGAAGTCGGTAAATTACCACCAATAGCTGTAAAATTAAAAGGAGTGACTGCTAATACAAACCCTTCTAAAGGACGGTATTCAACTCGGTTATACATGCCTGGTCCGGAAATCGGTTGTTGCTTGTAGATATCATTTAAGAAATGCACATTGAAGCGAAGGAAATCGATTAATTCACAAGTACTATCAATTTCTGCTTGAAAGGCGTTTTTACTTTGTCCTAGCATGGTGGCCGCTAGCATGTCAAAACGATATTTAGTTGCTAACAAATCAGCCGCCTTTAAAAAAATAGAAGCGCGTTGAACCCAAGGCATATTGGCCCATTGTTCTTTGGCTTTCAAGGCTGCAGCAATCGCAGCTTTTACATGTGAGGCATCACCTTGGTGAAACTGACCTAAAAGGTGTTTGGTTTCGTGTGGTGGTCGGATATCAGCTTTTTTTCCTGTACGAACTTCTTGATCTCCGATATACATCGGAATATCCATGTTGATTTTTTTAGCAGAAGCTAAGGCTTTTTTAAGGCTTGCTTTTTCGGCAGATTTAGGTGCAAATTGAAGTACAGCCTCATTAATTGGTTGAGGAAAATTGAAATGTCCGTTGCTCATGATAGTCTTATTTTTTAGGGTGCAAATATAAGCTAGTTTTAGGATTAGATTCGGTGAATTCTTGATAGTTATTCTATGAAAACGCGATTATTCCTTCTAAAAAATAAATTATATTGTGACATGAAATTTGAAACTAATTTAAACGCCCACGTTGAAGAGGATTCTGTATTTACTGATCAGGATTTGCCCCCGGCAAAATTGCCAATGTATATCTTATTTATCGGGGTAATTCGCATGTTGATGACACTAGGATTGACCTTGGCGGCTATCAGTTCTATGTTAACACAAATTACCATGCTGACTTTTAGTGTAAATGGATTTGCTCAAGGCTTAGGTAATTTAATTGGAATAGTTTTATTGGGATTGATTTTTATGTATTTGTATCCACAGTCTATTTTAGAAATAAATCGTTCTTTAAGGGTCTGGAATAAACGTAGATTTCGAGTATACACTATGATCGTCATGGGTTTTTTTATACTGGCAATTTGTTTTGCTGTATTCAATAATATCATACATAAAGGCGATTATGGAATAGCTATAGTTTTTTTATTTGTGATGTTATTAAATATAGGGATAGTTGTTTTTGATGGATATATCATTTATAAATTGCGAGGAAATAGATCAAGGAATTCATAGACAAACAAGAAGTTTAATTTGTGAGGCTAAGAGATTTGCTTGAAGTTTTTCTGGCTGGCGATATGAATTAATTTACAGAAGAAGAATTTTATCGAATCCTACTTCGCTAATGGTTTATTCTTGCTTCTTGATCGGATTGCTAAACATGAATGAATAATCCTACTGCCTTAGGGGCTGTCGCGGATAGCCCGAACCACGGGCTTTGGCGTGGGAGGACTAGGAGCAAAGACCCGACCCTTTTGCAAATACATAAAGTTTGATTTATTGACAGGCATGATTTGCAAAAGGGTAACGCCCTTAATAAAAGTATTGTTGTTAAAGTGCTTTCAATTTGTGTGAGATTCAAAATTTGCCAATTCGGAAAATAATTCTATCTTACCCCATAATTTTTTATACAAATGAAATCAGTACAGACATTAGAAGAAATTCAAAATTTTAAAGGGCCTTATCCGAAGCAATTGTTGTTGTTGTGCCTAACGGAAATGTGGGAGCGATTTTGCTTTTATGGGATGCGAGGTATTTTGACCATTTTCATGGTAGAGAAATTGATGATAGGCGAGAAGACGGCTAATTTGCAATACGGAGCCATTCAAGCATTTATTTATGCTTTTGCCTTTATTGGTGGACTGTTTGCTGATAAGATTTTAGGGTTTAGAAAGTCGTTGTTTTTTGGAGGCATTTTGATGATACTAGGAAATTTTATTATTGCTTTTTCGCCTGATACCTTGTTTTATATTGGAATTTGTTTTACGATAGTGGGTACTGGATTTTTTAAGCCTAATATATCATCGATGGTTGGTACATTGTACAAAGAAGGCGATGTGAGGCAAGATGCGGGTTTTGGATTGTTTTATACAGCGATAAATGTAGGTGCATTTTTGGGTGGAATTATCATGGTGTATTTGGCGCATTATGTATCTTGGGCTTCGGCCTTTTTTGCTGCTGGTGTGGTAATGATTATCGGCTTGGTGACATTTATTTTTACACAACGCACCATGGGTGATATTGGCACTTCGCCGCAACATGCAAGTGTACCAAAACAGCGCAGAACAATGTATGAAATAGCGGTGTATATTGGTTCGTTGTTAGCCATTCCTTTGATTTTGCTATTGGTGAGTAATACGCAATACACAGATTATTTTATGTATATCATTGGGCCTGTAACCTTGATTTACTTTTTTTATGAATGGGCGAAATATCCTTGGGCGGAGAAAAAGAAATTGTTGGCGGCATTAATTTTTATTTTATTCTCTATTGTGTTTTGGGCTTTCTTTGAGCAGAGTGGTGGATCTTTGAGCATATTTGCGTTGCATAATTTGCATGATAATTTACTTGGATTTAAGATAGATCCGAATATGGTGAATAATTCTTCGAACACTATTTTCGTCATCTTCTTTAGC
>JAGNOY010000201.1 GCA_017989935.1 Chitinophagaceae bacterium | reverse complement strand
AATAACAAGGTACTTTTTCATAATCATTTAATTTAAAGTGTGAAAGATGGTTCAAAGATATTGGTGTAATATCCAGCTAAATTAATTGTTCTGTCAACTTGCCTGATTGCCCTGCAAGTTGCTTGAATATATCTATGTAAGGAATTGGAAGGGTAAGTATTTTTTGTGCGGGGTAAATATTTTAGGAGTAAGTCCTAATAATGGTCTAAACTGACTCAATTGTGAAGTGAAATGCCTGCTGGTGAAAAGTGACGAAATTGAATGGACTATTGTTTATATTATTGAGTTATAGAATGATATGGTGTTAACTTATAAGGCTTCGTTAATTGCAGGGCCAATTCAACATAAGGTAAACGATTTTGTGAGTGATGTGACGATTCATTTTGGTGGTTGTACGTTACATGATTATTGGCTACATTAATTTAAGTTCACCTAAAGAAAATATACCATTTATACCATGAAATACTACCCAATCATTATCCTATTTTGTTGTTTCAACTTTTCTTATGCTCAAATTAATTTTCAAAAAAAGGAGAAGCATAAAATAGAAGTATCGATTGGTGTGGATGTGACTAAACGTAAAAGTGTGAAGTATTTTGACAATGATACTTCTCAGCCAAATCCAGTTGGGGATGATACTGAATTCAAAAGAAATCATGTAGCAATTAGTCTAGCAGTAAAAAAGCATATGGATCATCATTTGATTTTAAAAACCGAGATTCGATATAAATTATGGGGATTCAAAGAATCCTTTAAGGTGCCAAGTAATTTGAATGTGATCGGCTACGGATTTAAAACGAATGTCATCAATTTGGATGCTAGCATAAATTTGATTAGAAGAATCCAAGTTTTTCCGAAATTCGAATTGAGGCCCAGCATTGGATTTACTATTTTTTACCCCTTGTCTGCAAGTCAGGATAGTAATGTGTATGACGGATTTAATCAAATAAATGATAATTTGCATTATTCAGGTAAGGCATTTAAGTGTGGATATAATGTAGGCTCAGAATTTGATTATATACTTCTAGATAGATTGTCTGTTGCATTGAAGGCAATATATTATTCTCCATTTAATAATACTTATAATTGGCAGTATGGCATGCGTGTGGAAGCTACCCAAAACCCGTGGAGGAAATGGAAAATCAAGAACGATGGGATGTATGTAGGGTTGGGAATTAATATTTCGTTGCGAAAAAAAATGTTGGATGATTATAATAGAATGATGCCGAATTGAATAATAAGCTAGTTCAATTCATGCAGGTATCATGTTGTGTGGTTGTGACATGAATTATAATCGATTGACTACTTATCAAATCGATTAAGTTTAATTTTTGTTTTGACGATAATCAATCTTGCAATGTAATGAGAAGGATAGTGAAACAGAGGGTTTGTCTATTGAACTTGTTTAGATGGATATCAAAATGAACAGCGTGTTTCAATTAGTGTTCGGTTTGTTTCTTATGCTGATTTGAAATTATCTAAACTGATATTTTATCAAACTGCACTTTTACAATATGTTGGAATCATTTATAGTTATAAGCAATTCTTTTTGTCTTCTCAGCCTTGATTCAAATAGAGAATGTAATCATTAAATAATTACGCTCAATTAAGCTAAATATTTTTCTTATTTTCTGATCTTAAGAGGAGCCCAATTAAATCTACTCTAATTCACTAGTATTTTTCCAGTATAAATTGTTTTATCTTCTTCAGTTATTCTTAAAAGGTACAAGCCTTGATTTAGAGGTTTGTTGATTTGGTAGTGAGTGAGTTCGCTATTTAATAATAAATCTAATGAAGATACTCTTTCTCCTTGCATGGTGAATAATTCAATCACCCCTCTTCCAGCGAAAGCATTCGTTATACTTATGTCAATATATTTACTAATTACATGATGCGTTACTACCAACTCATCCTCTGTTGAGAATACTTTAATTGTTTTATAGGTTTCAGTATGTTCATCAACATCTATTTGTGAAATTCGATAGTATGTTGTAGGGAAAGGAGTATGGTCGATGAATTCATATTCATTTTTTAGATTCACATTTTCATTCTCTGCTATCACTCGAGTAAGTAAATCAAATGATAATCCATCCTTACTTTTTTCGATAAGATAATACTTATTATTGATTTCATTTGAAGTGCCCCATCTTAGTAATACTTCATGCAGTTTTGGTTGACCATCGAAATATAGCCAATTCAATGGTAGTGCAAAACATGGCGACATCGAGAGGGCAGCAATTGCAGAAGTGCTAAAGGCTCCATTGGTAGTTAATAATCTACCATTTAGTTGTGTGCTTGTAGGTAATATATTGATAGCTCCATTTATACTGATAAGATTACCATTAAAAATACTAGAGCTATTAATTTCTACAGCCCCATTCACTAGCCAATATACATTATCTGCTTGAGCACCATTTATTAAAATAACTTTCGATGCCACACTAGTAGCAAGGGCACCATAGATTTTTATAAAGAATACCGCATTCGCATTCCCTTGTGCATTTAAAAATATGTTACCTGTCAGCGAAGTCGCGGCATTGAGTATATAAGTATGGGGAGTAAGTACAAGATCATTCCCAAATTGAGCAGGATATAAAAGTTCGATATCATATGGCATAATGTTCATCAAATTGGAAGCATTCAACAAATCAGCAGCAGCAGCAGCAGTTGAGCCATCTGGGATACTATGAATTGATCCATTAACAAATAAAGGATTGAAACCGCTTGTTAAACCTACATTGGTTCCGACATCACCTATAACATTTGAAACTCCTGCATTGGTCATTGCCCCATTACTTGTAAAAAGTGTATAGCAAGCCGCAGAGCCAAGGCCCGGCATTAGTGGACCTGAAAGACTAGGGCTTCCACAACCGCTAGGAATGAAGGCCATGACGCCATTCAAAGAAATGGCTCCTGTTGTTGATAGTGCTATCCCTTCTAGCGTATCTAAAGCATTCAAATTAATACCTGCATTATGAGCAATAATAGTTCCTCGCATAAATGTTCCTGCAGCCAAATCCACCAATCCTTCAACCTTCCAAAATACATTACATGCTAGGGCCCCATTTATTAATATCAATTTGGAAGCTGCAGTAGAGGAAAATGCAGCTTGAATTTGAAATATAAACACAGCATTTGGATCGCCTTGCCCATTTAAGATGAGATCACCACTGAGCGTTGAAGCACCTGAAATATTGTACACTCCAGCCACCAAGGTATCTCCATTCCCTAAAAGAGGTGCAACAAAAAAATTTGGTATAGCTGCATTGAGTTGATTGTATGCTGTATTTAAATCAGCCGCACTTTGAGAGGTAATTCCATTGCCACTATGCATGACGCCGTTAACATTTCCAAAACCAGTGCCTGCACCAACATTACTACCAACATTGCCAGTAATTTGAGAAATGCCGGTATTTGTAATGGCACCAACACTTGTAAATAAAGCAAAATTAGCAGCAGAACCTAAGGTTGGCGCTTGTGCTAAAATTTCATTTGATGTAATAAGGAAGAGTAAAATGAATGGTAAAGAGAGAGATAATTTTTTCATGATGTATGCAGAAATATTATGTCAAAATTCTAGCACAAAGGAACTTGATATGAGTATTAAGTATTTGTATAAATTAGATTAAGATTTACATGATTCATGCCTTGAGTAATAGACTAACTATTGCAAAAAGTGAATAATAGAAAGCAATTTTTTATCATATTATGTGTGCCGCCTATTCGAATATTGTATTATTCTAATCAATAAAAAGAGTAAGCATTAAAACAAAAATCATATTGTTCAAATTAGCTTTCGTTCTGTTTCTCGCGCTGATTTTTAGCTACCCCAATCGCAGGAAATTCCAACTCAGAAGTCATTTAAGAGCTTGGAGCATTCTAGAGAATTAAACAAAATATTTATGATGTAATGAATCCTAAAAATTGAAAACGGAGAAGAACGATATTGTGCAAATGAGGAAGAGATAAAGAATCTAGTTTAGCAGAAAACAAATTTCCTAAAATCATTCTTTGATATTCAAATAGAAAACAGTATCAATAAAGAATTAACTTCAATCTTGCTTTATCACATTTTCATCATGAATATCTTCCAAAAGAAGTCCCAAATCTTTATTATAAAAATCATTTCGTTTTATCTTCATAAATCCATTAAAGGCTAATAATACTTCAACTTCCATTAGGTCAACATCTTCGTTAGACAGAATAAAATTTTGTTCTAAGACTGCAAATAGAATTTCATTCATTACAATAAAACCTTTTAGCTCATAGCTAGTATCAGGGAAAATTTGATTATGAATTAAAAGGCTATTCAAAAAGTCTAGCCAATTGTTGTAATAGACAGCATCGTTTAATTTTACTACATGCTTTTTATCAATGTTAAAAAACACTTTGGCTTCACCACCTTCTGACAGATAATATTTTTCATCTATAGAATGAATATCTAAAAAGGAATTATCTTCAATAAAACTGAGTATTAATTGCTCCTGCTCTTTTTTAATTCTTTGCTGACCTTCGAAGTCCCTTGTAATCTTTGTATTTGTTGCAAAGCTTGCGCAAAGGAGATTTCAGGTTGTTGCGATAGAATTTTTTGGTTCCTCAACGACAACTCCTGAAATGATATCTTGAATGATTTTCTTTGCATAATCTGAAATCAAAATAATAGGATAAAAATTAGTGCTAGGCAAAAATAAACAAATCTTGCCTAAAAAGACAAGATTTGAAGAAGTTACCCGACCTGGATTCGAACCAAGACTAACAGTACCAAAAACTGCTGTGCTACCTTTACACCATCAGGCAGTAACGGGTGCAAATATATAATGATGTTTGAATTTTAACAAACAGAATTTGCAC
>JAGNOY010000200.1 GCA_017989935.1 Chitinophagaceae bacterium | reverse complement strand
ATCCAATTTAGTTTAGAAAAAAATGGGCAGCTTGCACAATCAGGAAATACAAGCGATCTTTTGTTTCAATTCGATCAAATTATCAGCTATATCTCGAACTTTTTTACTTTGCAAATGGGCGATGTCATTTTTACAGGCACGCCTGCTGGAGTTGGACCTGTTCAACTAGGTGATACATTAAGCGCATACCTCGAAAATGAAAAGCTCCTTGAATTTAATATTAAATAAAGTTGTTTTAATTTTCTCTATTCAGCAACATATCCGTTAAAGCTTTCAAATGTATTTTTCTTTTATCCATTACAGGCACCTTATCTAAATAAGTGTAAGCTAAATTAGTAAATCGAAGGATTTCGTCCTCAAGGTCTTTTCTAACTTCCAAAGTATCATAAAATGACAACATATCCTTCACTTTATCTTCATCTTGCCTAGTCAATAATTGTCTAAGTTCTTCCTTCTGAACTTCATTCGCTTTTTCGAATGCCTTGGTCGTTAGGTAATTTTTCTTATTCGATAAAATATCTCCTCCGATTTGTTTACCTGTTTTGGCAACTTGGCCATAAGCATCTAACAAATCATCTTTTAATTGAAAAGCCAATCCCATAGATTTTCCATAATCATATAGCGTTTCAGAACAACCATCAGTTGCACCACCAAGCATTGCACCTAGTTTTAATGAAGTGCCCAACAACACCGAGGTTTTAAGGGTAATCATTTCCATGTATTCAGTTAAACTGACAAATTCTCGTTTTTCAAAGTCCATATCTAACTGCTGCCCCTCACAAATTTCAATGGCGGTTTTATTAAACAATTCTAACACTAAATGAATATATTTGGTTTGAATTTTGTTTAAATGCTCATAAGCAAAAATATTCATGACATCACCCGATAGTATGGCTGTAGATAAACCATACTTTTCATGCACAGTTTGAAAACCTCTTCGTAAAGGAGCTTGATCCATGATATCATCATGCATTAAAGTGAAATTATGAAAGAGTTCAATCGCTATAGCAGTATTCCATACATTAGGGTTCACTTCTTCAAAAAGTTCATGACTCATTAAACAAACTACTGGTCGAATTCGTTTGCCTCCCATGTGTAATAGATAAGAACAAGGAGTATATAATGTTTCTGGTGATTGAGGAAAATGATGTTGGGCAAAAGTGTCTTCAAATTGTGCCAATAGTTCAGAAAATGAATGCATGCGGTAAAAATAAACCATTCGTTGTATTATTTATAACAGAACTGCATTTTTTATGCGCTTAGACAATCCCGATCCAAAAATGTAATTATTAATAGATAATTCTTGAAGTTAATCTCGATATTCATTTGGCCAATTTGCACCCTCTTTGGCACATGGATTGATGATATATAGAGACTTTATAAATATTAGCTTAGAAATAATAAATACTGACAAAATAGGAAAGAATTATGCAAGTAAACAGACAATTTTTCGGGAATTCAGATGAAGAAATAGATATTATGCCAATAGTTCCGTTAACCGAAGATGAAATGAGTGATGAAGATAAAAAATTGTTGCCAGAAGATTTAGTGATTTTACCCTTGAGAAATATGGTCTTGTTTCCGAATGTGGTTATACCCATTACAGTTTCAAGAGAAAAATCAATTAAAGCCTTAGCAGAAGCAGAAAAAAATGGTAAACACCTTGGCGTACTTTCTCAATTAGAAGCCAAAAGTGATGATCCTACTTACAATGAAATTAATAAAATCGGTACCGTAGCTCAAATTATCAAGCAAATCAAAATGCCTGATAATAGTGTAACAGTATTTATTCGAGGACGTATCAGATTTGAAGTGAAGGAATGGCTGCAAAACGAACCTTTTTTCAAGGCCAAGGTAAATTACTTAGAAGATCATATACCTACCCAAGATGATGAATACAATGCCATGATCAGCAGCGTGCGCGATTTAGCAGAGCAATTGATGCAGAAATCACAAAATGTGCCTCAAGAAGCAAGTATTGTATTAAAAAATATTGAAAATGTTTCTTTCCTCATTCATTTTATTGCTTCGAATCTGAATTGCGACAGCAAAGACAAACAGGCTTTACTCAATCGACATGATTTCAAAACACGAACCGAAGATTTACTTCGATTACTTCAAATCGAATTGCAACATGTTGAACTCAAAAATAAAATCACTGACAAAACACGTGGCGAGTTAGACAAACAACAACGTGATTATTTTTTAAATCAACAGCTTAAGGCGATTAAAGATGAGCTCGGTGGTGATAACAATGATCGTGAAATCAAAGATTTGCAAAAACGTGCCGAAGGCATGGTTTGGAGTGATGCCGCTAAAGACTTATTTCAGAAAGGTATCGAGAAATTAGAAAGAATGCATCCTTCAACGCCTGATTATTCTACCATTTATAATCACTTAGATTTGCTGCTAGATCTTCCTTGGAATGTGTTTACGGAAGATATTTATGATATTAAAAAAGCCAGAAAAGTACTAGACGACGATCATTATGGGATGGATAAAATCAAAGATCGTATTCTTGAATATTTAGCCGTGCTAAAATTAAAGGGCGACATGAAATCTCCTATTCTTTGTTTTATCGGCCCTCCTGGAATTGGTAAAACCTCTCTTGGTAAATCAATAGCCAATGCCATAGGTAGAAAATATACAAGATTTAGTTTAGGTGGTTTGCATGATGAAAGCGAATTGCGTGGACATCGTAAAACCTATATCGGCGCTATGCCAGGTCGCATCATTCAATCTTTACGAAAAATAAAAACAAGCAACCCCGTATTTATTTTAGATGAAATTGATAAAATCGGTAAAGACTTCCGCGGCGATCCAAGCAGTGCCCTCTTGGAAATATTAGATCCTGAACAAAACAACTCTTTCTACGACAATTACCTAGAAGTAGAATACGATTTGTCTAAAGTTTTATTCATAGCCACAGCAAATAGTTTAAAAGAAATTCAGCCAGCTTTAAGAGATAGACTCGAAATCATCGACCTAAGCGGCTACGCTGTAGAAGAAAAAACAGAAATTGCTAAAAAGCATTTACTTCCTAAACAAAAAGAAGCACATGGCTTATCAGGATATTCAATTAAAATGAATAATGCTGTTTTTGTAAAACTCATTCAAGAATATACGCGCGAAAGTGGGGTTCGTGAATTAGAGAGACAAATTGCTTCAGTCATGCGTAATTTAGCCATGCGTGCCGCCTTAGATGATTCAGCAAAGAGCTTTGAGGTAACTGAAGAAATGATTGAAGAAGTATTAGGTAAACCTCGGTATACCAATGATTTATATAAAAAAAATCACCCTCCTGGCGTTGCTGTTGGCCTAGCTTGGACTTATGTAGGCGGAGAAATTTTGTTTATCGAAACCAGTCTGAGTAAAGGTAAAGGTGGACTTACCTTAACCGGAAACTTAGGAACTGTCATGAAAGAAAGTGCTACTACCGCCCTCTCCTTTTTACAATCTCATTGCGAAGAATTTGGTTTAAAACCAGAAATCTTCGAACAAAATAGTATTCATATACACGTTCCCGAAGGCGCAGTGCCAAAAGACGGCCCTAGTGCAGGTATCACCATGCTCACAGCTTTAGTGAGCGCATTTTCGGGTAAAAAGGTAAAGACAAGTCTTGCCATGACAGGTGAAATTACCTTACGCGGACAAGTGCTTCCCGTTGGTGGTATTAAGGAAAAAATCCTGGCCGCCAAACGCGCAGGCATGAAGGAAATAATTTTATGTGCCCAAAATGAAAAAGATATCCTTGAAATTAATCCCTCATTTATAAAAGGACTTAAATTTCATTATGTAGATGAAATGAAAGAAGTCTTAAAAATTGCCTTAGGCATTGGCTAGATGAATCAGGAGCAAGATACTTTTGAAGAATCCATCATGAAATCGCCGCTAGGAGATTTGCAAATAACTACTTACAAGCAATCATTAATCTCCTTGCATTTTCTTGATTCACAGGATGCCTTGCCTATTATTTGCGGTTATGGCAAGCTTGTGATTGATCAATTAAAAGAATATTTCGATGGAGAACGACAACATTTTGAATTGAATCTAAATCCGAAAGGTACAAGTTTTCAACGCATAATTTGGGATTTACTATGTAAAATTGATTACGGCACAACCTTGTCCTACGCGGCTTTAGCCAAGCAATATGGCGACATCAAAGCTATTCGAGCAATAGGTACAACCAATGGCAAAAACCCGATTGCCATTATCATTCCTTGTCATCGTGTAATCGGCAGTGACGGTTCATTGACTGGATATGCAGGTGGTTTAGATCGCAAACGTTGGCTGCTCAATCACGAAGCCAGACTTTCCGGACTTACGTTGTTTTAAACATGATTTTTATTTGGGCGGCACACACGCTATCCGCTCCAAGTCCTCCCCCAAATCGGCTAGAATAATGCTGGTAGAATTCTATTTGTTGAAGCCTCTTGGGGTGCGGGCTTTCCACTACTATCGTTGCCGCAATTACTCTACACACTTGATATGATGTCTCCTTCACAAAAATAATGTTTATCCACTAAGCTACCTTATAAAACAAATAAACACAGATATCATCTAGCTAATATCAATATAGTACAAAAATCGTCTTAGAAGAGGCGGCCTAAGATTCGAGGAAACTAAAAATATTCAAATCAAAGCCAAACTTTTGCACTGGTTGAGTACAGACGAATCTTGTTATCTGAAGAAAATCATTAAGCGCGAGTTTGGATAAAGGCGGCATAGATGAAATTATTATTATGCTCTTGTTACGAGTGACAATACATTAAGGCAAAAGTGGAAAAGGATATAGGTATCTTTGCGGATATAATCGTCCAAACTCTAAAATGACTTTAGTCTCAAAATTGTAGATTTTCATGATTTGGTTTTATATTTATCAAGA
>JAGNOY010000199.1 GCA_017989935.1 Chitinophagaceae bacterium | reverse complement strand
TTGGGTAAAGGTTGTACTACTTAGTTTGTTTTCGCTCATCGCTTTTCAGTGTGTGGCATTACATAAAACAAGTCTCATCCAAGAGTGGTGGTTCGACGAAGACACCCAAGATGTGGCGGCGTATGCTTACAAACATCCCATGTATGGAAATAGCAGTTTTGTGATAGATTGGCATTTTGTTTCGAGTATGTATTATTACAGCAGATTCAACTACAACCACCAATTAGAACCACTTACAACATTGGATTTTGTGAATGATACAATACGACCCGCTTATTACTATGTGATGAGTGAAACAGTGCCTTTAATTCCTGCTGATTTTCAACCCTTAGTTAAATTAGATCAAGATCGTTATGTATTTATTAAAGATTCCTTGGCATACCAAAAACAGTTGAATGATTTCTTTAATTCTCATGATAGCAGCCAGATGAGTGAACCTTTTTTGATGGCCAATGAAGCCATACGCAAAGCGCGTCCATCACTTGATAGACTTCAATTTCGACTTCCAAAATCAGCTTTAAAACAAGATTAGCTGTATTTTTATCCTATGTTCAAATCCATCCTTCAACACTTAAGATTACCTTTTTCACTGCTTTTGATGCCTGTGTATTTGTTTGGTGTATTTGAAACAAAACATGGCTTATTTCATGCACATGCAATGCTTTTGTTCGTGATACTTCATGTGTTGGTGTATCCTTCAAGCAATGCCTTTAATAGTTTGCAAGATAAAGACGAAGGCAGCATTGGTTTAATTAAAAACCCCTTACCACCACCTCCTGAGTTAAGTTGGGTAACCTTATTCATGGATATTTTAGCAATAGCAAGTTCACTTTGGATTCATCCATTGGTAGTCATTGGTATTTTTGTATATATTCTATTTTCACGACTTTATAGTTACAGACCTATTCGCCTTAAGCAATATCCATACATTGGTTTTTTCACAGTGTTTATTTTTCAAGGGGCCTGGATTTTTTTGCTCACTCAATTCACGCTCACAAAAGACATTCAACAATGTAATTGGGTACAAGCCATCACAGCTTCTTGCCTGATTGGGGCAGTATACCCCTTATCACAGATTTATCAACATGAACAAGATTTAAAAGATGGAGTAAAAAGCATCAGTGCTGTTTTAGGTCATAAGGGTACTTTTATTTTTTCAGGTCTTATCTTCATGCTTGGTACAAGTTTATTTTGTTTAAATCATTTTCAAGAGAACCACTTTGTTGTGATTAAAATTTTCTTGGCCTTGCAATTTCCTGTCACAAGCTATTTTTTGTATTGGGCTGTAAAAGTTTGGCATAATCGAAAATTTGCAGACTATAAGCATACCATGCAAATGAATTTAATTGCATGTATTTGTATGAATTGCTGTTTTATTGTCTTAACATACTTAAGTTCTACTTAACTTAGCAAAATCATTTAACCATAATTATCTACTCAATTTGCCCTACATCCAATCTATAGGAATTGCTGAAGCCCCCTTTAAACATGCACAAAAGGACATATTATCTTTTATGCTTGATATGTATCCTGAACATTTCGATCAGCAAGACAAAGTAGCCCGTTTGTACGATCGTTCTGAGATAGAAACTCGTTACTCAGCCATTGAAGATTTTTCTTTGCAAAAATCTGAAAGAAAATTTTTTGTTGCTGATCAAGAGCCAACTATTGAGCAACGCATGAAAAAGTATTTTGAAGTAGCGCCTGTTTTGGCTAAACAAGCGATCTTAGCATGCATTCCATCTCGAAATCAACTTGAACAAATCACCCATTTAATTACAGTGAGTTGTACGGGTATATCGGCTCCTGGTTTGGATATCATGCTTTTGCGCGAGTTGAATTTGTCGCCCAATATTCATAGAACTTCAGTCAATTTCATGGGCTGCTATGCCACGATGCATGCACTTAAAATGGCTGATGCATTTTGCAAAGCAGACAAAGACGCAAAGGTGCTGATTGTGTCTATTGAACTTTGCACTTTGCACTTTCAAAATAGTTGCGCTATGGATCAAATTGCGGCCTCATTGTTATTTGGCGATGGTGCTGCCGCAGCTCTAGTGAGCAATGAGGAAGGACCTTATATGATAGATCAATTTTATGCTGAAGTGAATTTGCAAGCATTTGAAGATATGAGTTGGAATATCACATCTAATGGCTTCTTGATGAGTCTTAGTAGTTATATCCCTTCTATCATAGCTGAGAAAATCGAACCCATGTTGGTGAAGGCACTCTCTCAAACTCATCTTACTCCACATGAAATTGCTCATTGGGCTATACATCCCGGCGGAAAAAAAATTATTCAAGAAGTGGCTAAAGCTTTAAGCTTAACTGAAGAACAAACAAACGTGTCAAGGCGCATTTTAAAAGATTATGGCAATATGTCTTCAGCAACCATACTTTTTGTACTATACGAAATGCAACAAGAAATAGAAAATAAAAATGAAAGTGTATTCTGCGCTGCATTTGGACCGGGTCTTACAATTGAATCTATGATCTTACAGACATCAAAACCTTCGTAATTCATAGAAGGGTATTCAGGCCAGTTCATCTTGCTTTCAAGGAAATGCACTAGATTTACATTGATTAAACTTCCTACATGCCCGACTTTACTTCTCGCAGTCAGCTTAAAGAAATCCTAGATCAAGATGATATTCCTTTTGAAGACATTGAAAAAAATTTAGAAGAGTTAGATTTCATTAATACTTGGTTAGGTGGACACAAAATTACGCAAGACGGGTTAGCGCTTTTTAATATAAATCAGTCAAAACATTTACATATAGTTGAATTAGGTTGCGGTGGAGGCGATAATATGAGAATTTTAGCTGATTACTTAATAAATAAAAATATCAGTTATACCTTAACAGGAATAGATTTGAAACCTGCTTGCATTCAATTTGCGCAAGACAGAAATCCAACCTTTCAGTGGATTTGCTCAGATTACAAAAAAGTGCACTTCGACAAAAAACCAGATATATTGTTTAGTTCTTTGTTTTGCCACCATTTTTCACAGCAAGAATTAATTGAACAGTTGCAATGGATGAAGGCAAATTCAACTCTTGGTTTTTTTATCAATGATTTGCAAAGGCATCCTTTGGCCTATTATGCTATTCGTTTGCTTACTAAAATATTTTCATCTTCTTATTTAGTCAAACACGATGCACCATTGTCTGTAGCAAGAGGATTTACAAAAGAAGATTGGATAAAAATCACACAGCAAATTAATCTTACTCAAGTAAGAATTCAATGGAAGTGGGCTTTCAGATTTTTAATTCACTTTCAACATGCATAAATCAACAATATATGATTGCATCATAGTAGGTGGAGGGTTGGCAGGCCTAAGTTTATCTATACAATTAGCTAAACTACAACATAAGGTATTATTACTCGAAAAAAAATCTTACCCTTCTCATAAAGTATGTGGCGAATATTTATCTGCAGAAAGCGAAGATTTTTTGCAAAGATTAGGACTAGACTTATCCTCGATGAACTTACCGAGAATCAATCAATTTCTATTGACTTCACCCAATGGTGCTCATTTATCTAGCAAACTTGATTTAGGTGGTATAGGAATCAGCAGATTTAAACTTGATTATGAATTATTTAAATTGGCAAAAGCCAACGGAGTTACAATTTTAGAAAATACCACAGTTAGCGACTTTCATGAGAGAAACAACTATTTTGAAGTCAATACCCACGAAGGAAAATATATAGGAAAATACCTATGTGCAAGCTATGGGAAACATGCTTTTGGTAGCTTTTATAAGCCACCGTCTGAATCGGAAAATTGGGTTGGCATTAAGTATCACATTCAACTAGAATTTCCTAAAAATCTAATTGCCTTACATAATTTCAGAGGAGGTTATTGCGGTATTTCTAACATAGAGAATGATCGCTGTTGCCTTTGTTATTTAGTCAAAGCATCTACCTTGAAAAAGTACCAGCATCAAATTCCGAAACTTGAAAGGGAAGTCTTAAGAAAAAATCCCTACTTAGATAATATTTTTTCAAAGGCGAATTTCCTATTCGATAAACCCCTTACCATCTCGAATGTTAAATTTTCTGTTAAAAAGCCTGTATTTAATCATGTATTTTATCTGGGAGATAGTGCAGGAAGTATTGCGCCCTTAAGTGGAAATGGCATGAGTATTGCTTTAAGAAGCGCCTATGAATTAGCGCCTATATTAGATTTGCTTTTACAAGAAAGAATAAATAGACAAACTGCTTTTGAAAGGTATGAAACTTGTTGGAATAAAAATTTCAAACAAAGAATCAGTGCTGGTCGAAAAATGCAACATTTCTTTTGTAAGGAATATCTAACTGGTTTGTCTATTGCCGTAATTCGCTGGATTAAACCACTACAACAAATAATCATAAAACAAACACATGGAAAACCATTTTAATAAGCCCTTAGATAAGAATTTGTATTTCTCTAAAAATTCATTTCAACAACCCAAACAATTCCTCAATACCTTATTTGTAATTTGTATTTCGCTATTATTTACAAATTGCTCATATTCACAGAAAAACAACAATATGTCAAACGAAAAAAATACTCATTTTTCTACCACAGATACTAATAGAGTGGAACTTAGTAATGAAGAGTGGAAAAAATCACTCCCCGAAGATGTGTATAAAATTGCCAGAGAAAAGGGCACCGAAAGAGCCTTTACCGGTCAATATTGGAATCATTATGATGCTGGTCTTTATCGTTGTAAGGCATGTGGCAATGCCTTATTTACATCAAACGGAAAATTTGAAAGTAGCTGTGGTTGGCCTTCTTTCTTTGAACCCATTACTCCCACTAGTTTGAAGTATGCAGAAGATAAAACATACGGTATGGAGCGAGTTGAAGTGATGTGCGGAAGATGTGATGCTCATCTCGGGCATGTATTTGAT
>JAGNOY010000198.1 GCA_017989935.1 Chitinophagaceae bacterium | reverse complement strand
GGAGAAACACAATCTAATTTAGAAAGGATTATTCGATTTGGACAGCAAGTATCAAGTGCGAGTAATACCATGATGAATAGTTTGTTTGGGGATGCAGGCATGCCAGAAGTGACTCAACCTAAATTGTTGAATTGCGAAGAGTGGACATTGACAGAAAAATTAGAACGTGAAAAAGAAATGGTTGGCATTTATATTAGTGCGCATCCATTAGATAGTTTTCAGTATGAAATGAAACATTATGGCTTTATGCCTTTAAGTGAAATGGAGTCTGATAGTTATAAGAATAGACCCTTAAAAATTGCAGGCTATATCTCATCGGCCATTCATTTAGTCTCTAAAAAAGGAACTAAATACGGGAAGTTTAAAATTGTTGATTACGATGGGGAATATGAATTTTCTTTATTTCGGGATGATTATCTGAAATTTAAGGATATGTTGCTTCAGGACAATAAAGTGTATATACAAGGTCGTTTTCAACAAAAATTTTATGATGAAACTCAATTTGATTTTAAAATTCAGTCAATTACTTTATTGGAAAATGTGATGAAAACCATGACAAAAAAATTAAATCTCGAATTGAAGTTAGATCAAATTGACGCGAAGTTTGTAGAATTGATGAATAAATACGCCGAAAAGTCAGGTGGTTGCGAACTTGGTATTAAAATTGTAGATGAATTGCACGGAGACACAATGAAACTAAGAACATCCTATAAAAAAATTGAACTCAATGAACATTTGATAGATGATATAACAAAGTTATACGGTATGGTGTATAACGTAGTAGCAGTCTCCTAATTAATCAATTATATTTGCACACTCATTATTAAAAATAAAATAAAAAAATAAAATGGCATTAACATTCACAGATCAAAACTTCGATACAGAAGTCTTAAAGTCAAACAAATTAACGGTGGTAGATTTTTGGGCCCCTTGGTGTGGACCTTGCTTAGCTTTAACACCTACTATTGAGGCCTTAGCCAAAGAATATGAAGGGAAAGTAAATATTGGTAAAGTAAATGTAGATGAGAATGCTCATTTGTCAGTGACTTACGGCATTACAAGCATTCCTTGTATACTATTTTTAAAAGATGGTAAAGTCGTAGACAAGCAAATTGGTGCAGTTCCTAAAGCTGCTTTAGAAAGAAAAATCGTCACACATCTTTAAATTTCTTAAGAACGTGTGAAGGATTGTAGCGAAAATCCGCTTGTCTCGTTCTTCAAAACGAGACAAGCGAATTGCAGCGAAAAGCCTGACCCAGAGGGGCACACCCAAAAAATAAAGAACAATTTACGATCAATGAGCTCTCTTCTTTGAAGGGGGCTTATTTTTTAAATCCAATAGCAATCTTGCCAATCTGTGATCATGTGAAATAACAAGCCTGTGGCGATGATTCGAGTAGGTTTGAAGAAAAGGAGTATCAAATAAATAAAGATAGCAGGGTAGCTGTGTAAGTAGTGAAAGCCAATGCTACAACGATTCGCATCATACATGGGTACGGCAAGCAGATGATCGAGATCTATTAGCATGGTAGCTATCATGATAAGCCAAGCTTTTTTCCAGTTAGATTTGAAAAATAAATACGCCAACAAACCTGGCGCAAGAAAATGCAAACTCATATGAACGAACATGCGCAGATTGAGCAGTTGTTGCAAGTCAAGGTTGAAAGTAAATAGTAGATTCATATACAAACTTTAAAACTAGACATAAACTTATTTGAATCAACATAAAACTTTTCAAACTCTCATGGTGATGTTAAATTTCTTCTTCAATTTAAAAGCATTTAAATCTTGCAAAGAAGAAATAGGAATCATGAATTTACAGTAGACTTAATACTTTTTCGAGCACTTCATCTTTACCTTCAGCAATAGCTTTTGGTGTAGCATAAATTAAATAATTAGGCGCAATGCCTACACCTTGAAAAGATGAAGTGGCACTTGAAGTTGGATCTAAAATTTTGAAAGCGGTGTATCTGAATTCAAGGCGTTTAAAAATTTTAATTGAACTCATGGCACCTGCCAAGCCTGCAGTAGGTTCGCCGATTAGGGTAGCTACTTGGTTGTTCTTTATTCTAAACAATAATCTTTCTATGCCACCTCTGCATTCAGAAGAAGTTAAAATAAACAAGGAAGCATTTAAAGATGGCTTATGATTATTTAATACAGAAAAATTTGTTTTCTCAAATTCGAACTTAGCAATGGGTTTAAAATTATTTTTTTGTACATCATACTTTTCATTGAAATTAATTTTGTTGATGCGTTGTGTTAAGCATTCGAAAAAGAAATTATTTGGCAGATTTCTTAAATCAATAATTACCTGTTTATGTTGATTCAATACATTTATTAAGCTATCCATATTTTTTTCATTCCGAAGTAGATCCTTCGTAAATAAAGAAGCGATATTTTTATCTGAAGCATCGAGGTAGATGGCGTTCTTTTTATTAATTTGATCAAGGTATTTTTCTTTTGTTTCAACTAATTCTGCTACTTCAGCAGAATCTACCAAGTTAGTTCTTGGGCCTACTAGGTTTTGTTCTTTAGTAAAAGTTTCAGTGATGGTTTCATTACCTCGTTTGACTTGCACAGATACTTGATTATCGAAAAAGCCATTCAAGTATTTTCGTTTGACCATATTTTGTATTGATCTACTTAGATGTGCCTTCTCATATTCTTTGAACAAACTATCAAGGTTAATTTGATTGATACTTAAAAGTATATCTCCAGGTTGAAGCCTCTTATCTTTTAATAAGTACTGTTGAATGATTAATTCATGTTCTCCAATTTTAACTTGTACTGGAAGCTTCACCAAATTACGAGAATCTCCTTTGGTTTGAGTGAATGAAATATGCGGATCATTTGCCCAAATCATAAAATCAAAAAACAAGGTATGCCAGGGTTTGGTATTCTCTTCTTTTCTTATATTATCTAGGGCTTGGAAAAAACGTGAGGTAATTGTCTGTTCAAAAGCCTCATCTTTATAGGCATAGTCTTGTATCCATTGTCCTAAAGCTTCGAGACCAAAAGTGATAGCTTGAATTTTAGCACTTGATGAAGAATCAACACCTTTGCTAATTTGTTCGCCAAGTTTGTTGAGTGTTTCAGTATCGGTAAATGGATACACTTTATGCGCATCTGCCTTAAGGGTTAAAGGAATATAGGCTTTATAACCACCAGTGAGCGCAAGTTCGAATGGTTGGTTCAACGGCGCATTTTCATAGAGTTTTTTATTGTCTATTGAAGCAAGTCTTAAAGCCAGTCTGCCTGATTTTTTATCAATGGCTTCTTTGATAGATATATTGCCTAAAGAGTATCCATCTTCCCAGCCTAGCAATAAGTCATTATCTGAATAATTTTCAAAGTCAGTATTATTTAAATCAACATGCACCCATTTGTTGCTATCTTGCTTTTCCACTTTAATTTGATCAATCAATGCAGATCCTATGTTGGGCAAATGAATTTGTAATTTGTCGATGGTTACGTCTTTAGGATAATCTACTATGATTTCGTATTTTTTCCATTCTTTAGTGTTTACTTCAATTGAAGTTGTATCATATTTATTTCCACTTTTAGTTTGTGGATGAATTTGAACCATCTTATAAGCTGGCGTGTTAGCCTCTAATTTGGCCCAGAAGCTAATTCTTACTTTCTTTCCGTTTAGGTTAATTCTTGTAGGAATTAAATATTGAAACAGATGATAATCTTTTATAGAAAATGGATAAATATAATTGATACTTGGTATTGAATAAGGTGCAAGCTCAATGGGATTCAGCGCACCTTTATGTTGCCAACATGCCATAGTTGGAAAAGCTAATGCATCTTTAGGGGTTAACTTACTAAGTGCAAAAGCCTCTTTGCTAATTTGAACACCTGGGGCAAAGGTTGAAAACAAGGATTGCAATTCTTTATTAAAATTTTCATCCGAACTAGATGAATAGGCTAATTCATATCCTTTATAGGCCAAGGTATACCATTGGAAATCATGTAATAAAGGATCAGGGTAATAATACTTGACTGTGCTATAAAGTCGAACAAATGATAACAATCTATCTTGCTCTGGCGTAAGGGCAAAACAAACATGCGAGTATAAAAAAAGAATAGCTAAAAAATATTTTTTCATTTTAATGTATGATATAATTTATAACTTAAGAAATTAACTAAGTCGAGTGATTTGAGCATATGCCTGAAAACAAGATTATTTAAGTGCTTCGATGATAACTTTTTCTAAGTCATATAAACTCATTTCCGCACCAATCACCTTGCCATCTTTTACAAGTACTTTTGTAGGAATAGAACTTACGCCATAACTTTTACAAGATTTACCTTCAAAGCCATAGGCTTCATTGACTAATACAAAAGGTAATTTATGTTTACGGCAAGCATTTACCCAGTTGTAATAATCTTTGTCTAAGGAAACTGCATAAATTTCTAAGCCTTTATCATGATACTTTTCATAGAGGGCTAATAAATCTGGCATAGATCGAATACAAGGATAACACCATGCTGCCCAGAAATCTACTAAAACCACTTTGGCTTTTACTTCAGAGAGCGGCTTCCATTTTCCTAATGAATCAGGCAGTTTAATTTCTGGAGCCTCATCTCCAATTTTAATTTGTGCGTTTAAATATACAGTCATGCACATCAGACTTGCAAGAATCAATAATTTTTTCATTATGGTTTGGCTAAATCTTTGTTTTGAGTAAAACTAGTATCTGTTAAGGTATTTAAGAAAGCAATTAAATCGTCAATATCATTTTCAGTCATTCTGTTTTTTACTGCATTCTTTAATTCAGGTGCAAGATTCTTGGTATACTTAAAGTTGCGATTATAATGTTCTATACTTTGTCTTAAAGTTTGAAATCGACCATCATGCATATAAGGTGCTGTCATGGCTATATTTCTAAGTG
>JAGNOY010000197.1 GCA_017989935.1 Chitinophagaceae bacterium | reverse complement strand
ATGCGAAATAGTAGTAAAAGAAAAATTAGTGAAAATGGGTGGAGAAGGTGGCCTCATCGCCGCCGATACTAAGGGTGAACTAGAATTATGTTTTAACAGTGAAGGTATGTACAGAGGCTTAAGATCTAGTGATGGACAAAACCTAGTGGCCATTTTTAAAGATTAAATTTTACTCATGCCAACGATTCAGGAAATAATTCAAGAAATTGAAGGCTTTGCACCACTAGCCTATCAAGAATCTTATGATAATGCAGGTTTATTAGTTGGCGACAAAAGCAAGAAAATCAATCAGGTATTGATTTGTTTAGATTGTACTGAAGCTGTGTTGGACGAAGCTATTCAGAAAAAGTGTGGGCTCATTATAGCTCATCATCCAATAATTTTTGGGGGCTTAAGGTCTTTAACTGGCAAGAATTATATCGAACGAATTGTGATTAAGGCCATTAAGCATGGCATTGCGATTTATGCTGCTCATACCAATTTAGATAATATAAGCAGCGGTGTGAATGCAAAAATTGCTGAAAAATTAGGCTTATCGCATACCCAAATTCTTGATCCCAAACCAAGTTTACTCAAACAATTGTACACTTATGTTCCTAAAGCCAATGTAATTCAAGTAAGAGAAGCCCTATTTGCAGCAGGTGCAGGAGAAATTGGGGCATATAGTCAATGCAGTTATCTCCTTGAAGGAAATGGTACTTTTTTACCCAATGAAGATGCAAATCCATATATCGGTCAAAAAAATCAATTGCATCAAGAGGCTGAAACCAAGATAGAAGTTATACTACCTGCGCATTTAGAAGGGAAAGTGTTACAAGCATTAAAACAGAGTCATCCGTATGAGGAAATTGCCTATGGATTCATACAATTAAGTAATACGAATCCATATATTGGTTCGGGCATTATAGGTACACTTCAAGCACCATTAAAACTAGTAGATTTCTTAAAATTATTGAAGAAAAAGATGAAAACTAACACCATCAAGTACACAAATATCCCTAATAAATTAGTTCATAAAGTGGCGGTTTGTGGCGGTTCGGGTAGTTTTTTGTTGCCCAAAGCTATACATGCAGGAGCTGATATATTTGTGAGTGGAGATTTTAAATATCATCAGTTTTTTGACGGGGAAGATAAAATCGTAATTGCAGATATTGGGCACTATGAAAGTGAGCAATTTACAGGAGAAATATTTTATGAGATACTCTCAAAAAAATTTCCTAGTTTTGCAATCCATTTAACATCGGTAAATACAAATCCGGTATCATATTTTTAAACAACTATGGCTGCAGTAAAAGAATTTTCAGTACAGGAAAAATTAGTTTCACTTTGTACATTACAAAAAATTGACTCCAAAATTGGAGATATCAACAAATTACGTGGTGAGCTTCCAATGGAAGTGAAAGATCTTGAAGATGAAATAGAAGGGTTTAAAACCAGAATTTCTATCATCGAAAAAGAGATTGATGTAATTAATGATGATATCTTATCTAAGCAAAATGCCCAAGCTGCATCTGCTGAATTACTTAAAAAGTATGAAAAGCAACAAGACAATGTAAAAAATAGTCGCGAGTTTGAAGCCATCAACAAAGAGATGGAAATGCAGGAATTAGAAATTAAGGCATGTGAGAAGAAAATCAAAGATGCTAAAATTGAAATAGAAGAGCAAATTCAACAAAAAGATGTTACCACGGCATTAATTGCTGAAAAAGAAGAAGTGCTATCTTTAAAACAAAAAGAACTTCAAAAAATTACAGCAGAAACAGAAAAAGAAGAAGAAGCCTTACAAGTAAGTCGTGAAAAAGCAGCTTCTAATGTAGAATCAAGATTACTAGTGGCTTATAATCGTATTCGTGAAAATTTCCGTAATGGGTTGGCCGTTGTACCCGTTGAAAGAGATTCTTGCGGCGGTTGTTATAATGTGATTCCTCCTCAACGTCAATCAGACATTCGCTTACGTAAGAAAATGATAGTTTGTGAGCATTGTGGAAGAATTATGATAGATAGTGAATTAAATGATTCAATCAGTATTTAAATCTTATTTTGAAATATTTAAAAATAGCGTCTTCAAAAGACGCTATTTTTATTGATAGGATTCAGCTAATTTTGAAGAACATGGTCAATAGGTCAATTCAGCTAGGTTGTTTTTTCTTTTTTATGCTTTCCTTTTCTTATTCTTCTAAGGGGCAAGAGTTTGTATTTAGTTCAAATTGTGTTCAGGCTTATCATTGTTTTCTCTCCATGAAAATCAATGAAGGCAAAGTGTGGTTAAGCAAGGAAATTGCAAGTAATCCTAAAAATTTATTGCCTTATGTTTTAGTGAATTATGAGGATTTTGTTTCATTATCTTTTAATGAAAATCCTGCTGAGTATAAATTACGTAAGCCCTTGTTGAATAAACGTTTGAAAGTTATAGAACAAGGTAATCAACAATCGCCCTATTACTTATTTTCGAAAGGCCTGCTTTATTATCAATGGAGTTTGATTCAAATTAAATATAGTGATTATTGGAATGCAGTATGGGATTTCAGGAAATCGTATTTCTTTTTTAAGGATAATCAAAAAAAATATCCCACGTTTCCTTACAATCAAGTCTTTCTTGGTTTACAAGAAGCAGCCATCAGTACAATACCAAGTGGTTATAAATGGGCCACCTCAATTTTAGGATTAAAAGGAGATATGAAAAAGGGTATCGCTTCTATAAAACAGTTTATTGCTTCTAAACAAATTCCCTTTAATGAAGAAGCATGTTTGTACTATGTTTATTTAAAAAATTATTTAGAAAATGACCCAGAAGGTGCCTTTGAATTAACAAAGTCATTGAATTTAGATATTAAAAATAACCTTGTTTTTACCTTCATGTCGGCAAACTTAGCTTTGAATAATAAAAAAGCCCAGCTTGCTGAAACGATCCTAGAAAACAGAACGAAAAGCAATGCCTATATGGCTTTTCCTATGTTAGATTATGAATTAGGGGATGCTAAATTAAAGCGGCTTGACTATAACGCCATGAGTAGTTTGCAAAAATTTGTTCAAACCTACAAGGGCAATTTTTACATCAAAGATGCGTATTTGAGTATGGCATTTTGTGCTTATTTGCAAGGCAATCAAAAACTTGCTGACTCCTATTTATTAAAAATTAAATCTTCTGGAAAAACAGAATCTGATGCAGATAAGCAAGCCCAAAAATTTGCCCTTAAAGGAAAATTTCCAGACAAAGAACTTTTAAAAGCCCGGCTATTAAATGATGGTGGATATCACCAACAATCTTTAGAAATTCTATTAAAAAAGAATGTTCAGTCATTCAATTCTGCTGAAGAAAAGCTCGAATATCTTTATCGATTAGCTAGAGTGTATGATGATTTGAATCTTGGAGAAAAAGCCATACAATATTACGATTTGACCATAGTATCGGGGAAGGAATCTACTGAATATTTTGCGGCGAGGGCTGCTTTACAAGCCGGATGCATTTTTGAAAAGAAAGGACAGAAAGCAAAGGCTATGCAGTATTTCCAATCTGTGCTTGATATGGATAATCACGATTATAAAAACTCCTTAGACCAACGTGCTAAAGCAGGGATCAATAGATTAAAAGGTGTATAAACTCATTTTTGCTACTACAGGTTTCGACTTATATTTGTGCTTGTGCTAACTAATTTATATATCCGAAACTTTGCCATCATTGAAGAACTTGAAATCAGTTTTCAACAAGGCTTAACGATTATTACAGGAGAAACAGGTGCGGGAAAGTCTATTTTAATGGGTGCTTTGTCTTTAATACTTGGTGAAAGAGCTGACTCGCAATCCTTATACAATCCTGCCGAGAAATGTATTATTGAAGGCTCATTTGATATTAGTCAATTAAGCAAGGTGAAAAACCTTTTAGTTGCTCAGGATTTTGAAGTTCATCATGAATTAATAATCCGCAGAGAGCTCAATGCACAAGGACGTTCAAGAGTATTCATCAACGATACACCTACTACCCTAGCTATTTTAGTGCCTATAGCCACTTTATTGATTGATATGCATAGGCAATTTGACACGATCGAATTACAACAAAGTCAATACCAGCTTGAACTAATTGACGAATTAGCCAAGAATGAAAAAGAACTAATTCAATATCAAACTCAATATCAACATTGGAAAAGTCTTATTCATAAATTGGACGATCTACGACAGCAAAATAAATTAATTAAGCAAGAATTAGATTATAATCAGTTTTTGTATAACGAACTTGAAGAATTAAATCTGCAAGAAGAAGAATTAGAACAGCTCGAACAAACCTATCAGTTGTTATCGAATAGCGAGACCTTAAAAAGCGATTTGCAAAAAGCAGTTTATCAAATTCAGGGCGATCAAGATCCAGTGACGATAAAGCTAAAAGCTTGTATTCAATTGATAGAATCTCATTCAAAAGGTATTCAAGTTGTTGAAGCTATTTGTTCGAGACTTCAATCTGTATTGATAGAAGTGAAAGATATTGGGTTAGAGCTTGAACAACTTTTTGAATCTACTAATTTTGATCAAGCCCAGATAGATCAGGTTGCAGAAAGATTGAGTGAAGGGAATAGACTATTAAAGAAACATCATGTTCAAACTACTCAAGAACTGCTTGAATTAAAAACGCAATTGGAATTAAAAATTAATCAAGCTGTGCATGCTGATGATCAGGAAGAAATTCTGAACAAGCAAATAGATGAGTTATTAAGTTCCTTAAAAGTTCAAGCAAATAGTATTTCTCTCTCTAGAAAAAAGCAAATACCTGGTGTTGAGAAAAAAGTAAATGAATTACTGAAGAAAGTAGGCATGCCCAATGCGATGATGAAAATTACACATCATAATATAGAGCTTGGTTATGTAGGCATAGATAAAATTGAATTTCTCTTTGATGCGAATCAGGCTGGCAAATTTCAGCCAGTTTCGAAAGTGGCT
>JAGNOY010000012.1 GCA_017989935.1 Chitinophagaceae bacterium | reverse complement strand
CTCCCGGTTCATGTAGCAGATGATCCATTACGTAGTGTAGTAAGAGGCACTGGTATGGCGCTCAAACATGTACATAAGTTTCCCTTTTTGATGCAATAATGTTTCAACCTTTTATATTTTATTTTTCTAAATTCCCTAGTCACCAAGTAAAGAATGTATTGTGCAAAATTTGATCAACTTCATTAAGCATTATAATTCATTCTTCTTGTTTCTTTTTCTTGAATTATTATGTCTAAGTATAGTATTTAGTAATAATAATTTTCAACAAGCTTCTTATTTTAATTCAGCCAGAAGTATTTCAGGTAAATTTTATGCCCAAAAGAAAAAACTGACTTCTTATATAAGCCTCAAATCAATCAATGATAGCTTACTGAAAGAAAATGCTACATTACGCAGTCAACTAGGTCTTCAAATCAGCGCCAATCCATTAAAAGACACTTCATACACTAAAATCACAGTTAAAGATTCTGTTAAACAAACCATCTACTACAAACATATTCCAGCAAAAATATTGAACAATTCCATAGACCAAAAAAGAAACTACATGACCTTAAATGTTGGTGTTCGGGATGGAATTAAAAAAAATATGGCCGTGATTAGCGATAAAGGAATTATTGGAAGAATTACCCATGTGAATGAGCATTTCAGTGTAGCGCAATCACTTTTATCAGAAAAATTTACAGTCAGTGTTACAGTACCCGATGGCACTACAGGTTTGATCAGCTGGGATGGTAAAGACCCAGCTTTAGCCACCTTAACAGGCATACCCCAATCTGTAAAAATCAAACCATGGGATACAATTCGAACAAGTGGATTCTCTTATTTCCCTGAAAACATTATGGTTGGCCGCGTTGTACAGGCCATCAATGGAAACTCCTTTAAGGTTTGGCTAACCCAAAATTTTCGTAACCTTCACTATGTATATGTGATAGAAGATAATACCTTGATTGAAAGAACGATTTTTGAAGACTCCCTAAAAGCGATTGAATAAACATGAGCACCCCAGTAAGATTTATCATTAACTTTATTGTGATCATGAGTGTTCAAATTTTTTTACTCAATGATATTGTCATCAAATCAAGTATCAGTCTTTTTGGAATACCCGTATTTATTCCAATGATATATCCATTAATCTTACTTTTATTGCCCGTAAATACAAATCATTGGGTTTCGATGATTTTAGGATTTATCACAGGACTTACCATGGATGTATTTTGTAATACGCCAGGTATGCACGCAGCAGCATGTGTATTGTTAGGTTATCTAAGACCCTATTTACTGAATCTATTTTTCCAACAAAACATCAAAGAGTTGGGAGAAATCAGACCCACACTTTTTAGGATGGGTATTACATCTTTTCTGCTGTATGCCATCATGGCAATCTTAATACATCATACACTTTATTATATCTTACAAATTTGGAGTTTTAAAAACATACTTTACATTCTACTAAAGACTATCATATCTGGCTTACTTTCAGTACTTTTAATTTTGCTTAGTCAGCTATTGTTTGCTAAGAGAGAAATTAAACGTTCATGATATTACCTTCAATATTTACAGCACTTACTGAAAATAAAGGCTGGGGAGTTTTCACCAAGTCCTTTATTGCAGCTGGAACTTTAATTGAAGAATCTCCTGTGATTGTGATGACTGAAGCCGAAAAAGCACTCTTAGATCAAACACGTTTGCACGATTACATTTTCTTTTGGCAAGATAATTTTTGCTGTATGGCCATGGGAAATATTCCAATATACAATCATGCTTTTCCCTCTAATTGCGAATATTTTCAAGATTATGAAAAGAATACAATATATATAAAAAGTGTAGTGGACATTCAAGCCAATGAAGAACTATGTATCAACTATAATGGTGATTATGATAACGCTGAAAAAGTTTGGTTCAAAACGGCCGAATAAGTTATAGAAAATTCTTAGCCTTTAATTCTAAGTACTTATTTATCGCTTGCACACTTAACTCAGCAGGATCACAATGCAATGCTACAATGCCGTATTTTCTGAGCTCCACTAACATCATTCTCTTTTCATACTTCATTTTATCGGCAATTGTTTTAATATAAATATCCTCTAAACTATCGCCTCTGGTTTCATGCAAGCTTGCTATTTCAGTATTCTCAAACAAAATAACACAAAGCAAATGCTTTTCATTCATTTGCTTCAGATAGGGCAATTGTCGTTCAAATGAAATATAGGTTTCGAAATTCGTAAAAAGCATCAATAAACTTCGTTGACCTATTTTTCTTCGAACGAATGAAGTCAGCTCGGAAAAATTACTCTCTAAGTATTGGGTTTTTTGGCGATATAATAAATCTATTATCTGCTGAAAGTGCTTTCTTGATTTGTTAGAAGGCAAAATATCGCCCATCTTTTCTGCAAAAGTGATTAGTCCTACTTTATCTTCCTTAGCGAGGGCTACATACGAAAACATGAGTGAGGCATTAATGGCATAATCGAGCAGTGATAGCTTATTAAATGGCATCTTCATGAGTCGTCCCTTATCAAGAATACAATAAATTTGTTGAGACTTTTCATCCATATAGGCATTGATCATGAGTTCATTTTTTCGGGCACTTGCCTTCCAATTGATCAAACGATAATCATCTCCGCGATTATACTCTTTCACATGATCAAACTCGGTGCTGCTACCTCGCTTAAATCGCCTTTGACCTTTGCTAAATGCCTGCATTTCAGGAATTCCTTTTAACTGCAAATGTTTGAGCTGAATAAAGGAAGGATAAACTTTTACAACTTGCGTATTCATGGCCGAAAACCTTCTTTCTATGAATGAAATTCTCGAACGGACAAAAATATGTGTGACTCCAAAATGATATTCGCCTCTTTGCTTAGGCGTTAAGGTATATAAGATTTCTTCTTCATCCTTTGGCTTTAATATTCGACGAATAGAAAAATCTCTTTCTTGAAACTGTATAGGTAACTCATCGATTAATTGAGCAAATAAGGCAATTCGAAATGAACTTTTGACAATAATTTTTACTTGATTGGGATCTCCATTACTTAATAAATTATTGATTTCTCGTTGCAAGGTCACTCCATTTTTTGTAAAAAATAGCAAGGAAACATCAAGAAAAGTAATGAATCCAAGAAAGGTGGCATAAGAAAGAACAATCACATGCAGCGCTGGAAACAAGATAGAAAATACATAGAGAAGTACTAATATCGACCATGAAACAAAAAAAGAAGTAGTTAGAAAAAGATCTTTATAATAATGCTTTTTCTTCATGGAGTTAATACTAGCGGTAATGGATTAAAAAAATCAAATTGTACTAAAACCATTTCAATGGATTTCTTCGCGCTGAAAGAATATAATGTTTGATGTTGACCCAAAATGCTAACACAAAATAGATGATAATAGGTGATCCGAAGGTTAAGAACGAAATATAAATAAACCACATTCTGATACGGGAAATTGAGATATTAAAACGTTCACCTAATAAGGTGCAAACGCCAAACAATTGCCATTCAAGGTATTTCCTGAAATCTCTCATTATACAAATATAAAAAATCTGACTTTAAAAATGAAATTGTGTAGAAATCTTTGCAAAAGACTTGTTGACAGTTTAAGCAATTAATTGATATGAAACGTATTGATTCAGGCTCATTGCCTTATGTTCAAAGATATTTTTTGTATTGCGGCAACGATTGTAATGAAAAGCCCGCATTCCGAGAGGCTTCGCGACACTTGAATGTTGCTGAACTCATCGTAGCCGATTCGGAAGCGGACTTGCAATGAAAAGCGTGTGTGCCGCCCAAGAACTTACTAAAACTTTAATTCATCAAATAATAAGTATCTGTTTGACGGATTGGATTGCCATTTGGATCTGTGGTATTAATTTCGACATTAAAATACAATCGACCATTTCTTTCGCGATACACATATAAAATATGACGTACATTATTTCCGCCTGGGTAATATAGATAGATTGAATTTTGATTAATTCTGTAATCCACTTCAAATTCTTCAACTCGATTGTACATATCATTGTAGCTAAACCAATACAAATAGCCGTCTGGAGTAATTTCGACTTTGTAATTGGTGGATGGATATCCGTTCAATTTCCAAATACCTGTTAATTCGTTTTGAGGAATTGGATCTTGTTGAACGCAACTATTTAATAAAAAAAGTGTGGCGATTAGAATAAGTACCTGTTTCATGGCTTAAATTTTTTTGTTTAAAGTGAGCCATAGACTTAGATCGCAAGAGATAGTCAATTTTAATTTTTAAGAATAAGATTCAATTAACAAGTGAATTGATTTGCTAAGTTTTGATGAAATGGTAAATAATCATTCAAATAAAATCCACTTTCTTATCTTTGCGCCTCAATCATACAACATGCAACAACAAGAACCTGCACAAAATCAACTCAACATAGAATTGAGTGAAGAAATGGCCGAAGGAATTTATTCGAATTTGGCAATTATCACTCATTCAAATGCTGAATTTGTAGTTGATTTTATCAATGTGATGCCAAGTGCGCCTAAGGCCAAAGTAAAATCAAGAATCATACTTACACCGCAACACGCTAAAAGATTGCTTAAAGCCTTAGCTGAAAATGTGAAAAAATTCGAACAAGTTCATGGAAATATTAAGGATTTAGAACCTGTTTCTATTCCGATGCAATTTGGAGGACCTGCTGCACAAGCCTAATTTATGACTGAAAAAATTATTATCCTCGACTTTGGCTCACAGTATACTCAGCTCATTGCAAGGAATATTCGTGAACTGAATATTTATTGTGAAATCATTCCATTTCATCAAGAAATTTCATTTGATTCAACTATTAAGGGCATCATACTTTCAGGGAGTCCTTGTTCAGTGAACGACGAAAATTCTCCTTGGGTTGATGTAGTAGCACTCAACAAACAGGTACCTATTTTAGGCATTTGTTATGGAGCACAATTAGTAACCACCATCTTCGGTGGCGAGGTTGGAAAATCTTCTGCAAGAGAATATGGCCGTGCTAAGCTAACTCAAGTTAATCATCAAACTAAACTATTGAAAGGCATTGAAGAAGGCAATATTGTTTGGATGAGCCATGCAGATACCATTATTCGATTAGCTGACCAAGCTTCGGTAATTGCTCAAACAGAGAGCATTCCGGTAGCTGCCTTTGAAATTAATCAAACACCCAATCCATTGTTTTGTCTTCAATTTCATCCTGAAGTGACCCATTCACAAGAAGGTAAATTGATCATACAAAATTTTGTCGTCGACATTTGTGGTTGTGCTCAAAATTGGACACCCAAAAGTTATATCGTCGAGGCTGTAGCAGCTATTCGCAAACAAGTTGGAGATCAAAAAGTAATTTTAGCTTTAAGTGGTGGTGTAGATAGTACAGTCGCCGCCTTACTTATTCATCAAGCCATAGGCAAAAACTTATATTGCGTATTTGTAGATAATGGGTTGCTTAGAAAAAATGAATTTCATACAGTGCTTGAAAATTATGAATCTCTTGGTTTAAATATTAAAGGCATTGAAGCTTCTGCTCTTTTTTATGAAAAACTAAAAGGTGTATCAGATCCTGAAACTAAACGTAAAATTATTGGAGGCTTATTCATTGAGGTGTTTTACGAAGAAGCTCAATTACTCAAAGATATTCACTTTCTGGGGCAAGGCACTATTTACCCAGATGTCATCGAGAGTGTATCTGTGAATGGACCATCAGCCACCATCAAATCTCATCATAATGTAGGCGGACTGCCAGAAAAAATGCACATGCAATTGGTAGAACCCTTGCGTTATTTGTTTAAAGATGAAGTAAGAAGAGTAGGAAAAGAATTAGGCTTGCCAGATAAATTTATTCAAAGGCATCCTTTCCCAGGACCTGGCTTAGGTATTCGAATCTTAGGCGAAGTAAGCGAAGAAAAAGTAAAATTATTACAGGAAGCCGATGCCATTTATATTCAGCATCTTATTGATCATAATATTTATCATGATATATGGCAGGCTGGCGCAATTCTATTGCCAGTACAAAGTGTAGGCGTGATGGGCGATGAAAGAACCTATGAATTTACACTAGCACTGAGAGCAGTAACCAGTGTAGATGGCATGACAGCCGATTGGGCTCATATTCCATATCCAATTTTAGCAGATATCTCTAATCAAATAATTAATCAGGTAAAAGGAATCAATCGTGTTGTTTACGACATCTCATCTAAACCACCTGCAACAATTGAATGGGAATAATTATTATTTTAAATTTTGAAATCTGAAATTTGTATGAAGAAAATACTGGTTTTAATGTTCATCACGCTGTGTAGCCTAGGCGTATACAGTCAACGAAAAATGATTACTGAACAAGAAACTAAATCCGAAGTAAAAGATTTTATCTATCCAAGGCCAGTAAAAAAGGATAGATACAAAATTGCTGTGCTTACACCCATGTATTTAGATTCAATTGACCTTGATAAGAACATGGCTCATCTACCCAAATTTATGATGCCAGGTATTGATTTTTATCAAGGAGTTCGCATAGCAGCTGACACCTTAAAGAAAATGGGTTTTAAACTAGATATTTTTGTGTATGATAGTAAGTCTTTTTACCTCGATGTTAAAAATTTAATCGAATCAGACAAGTTAGATTCTATTGATTTAATAATCGGCAATGCAAGTGTAAGTGACTTAAAGCTTTTAGGTGACTTCGCGAAAAAAAGACAAATCAATTTTGTATCTGCAGTTTCTCCATCAGATGCAGGACAAACATTAAACCCTTATTTTACCATCTTACAACCACGATTGGCTTCTCATATCGAAATGATGCATAAACATATCAATCGTAAATATCCCGAAGATAATGTAGTGTATGTGTCAAGAAAATCTCAAGCCGAACAAAATGGGCTAAATTATTTTAAAAATGATTTATTAAACAGCCTTCCTGGTAGGTTTAAAGAAATTGAATTAAAAGGTGATGAAATTCAAATGAATGAAATTATCAAAAAAATTGACACTAGCTATAATACAACTATATTTTTGGGCATTCTTGATCCGTTGATTACCTACAAAAATTTAAAAATTCTTTCTGAATATGCCAAACGATATAGATTGAAAGTGTATTGTATGCCTACTACAGAAGCTGTCAAAAGTTTAAATAAGACAGATGAATTTCCAAATATGCCAGTGTATTATACCACGTCCTACATCATTGATAAAATTACACCTGCAAGTCAGTATATTTCTAAAGAATATAAATCTCATATGGGCACAGCCCCTTCAGATGTAGTATACAAAGGATTTGAAAGCCTTTTCTTTTTTTCAAATTTGCTTAAAAAATTTGGCGTTCCTTTCAACAGTAAAATTGGAGACAATTCTTACACATTTATCACGCCCTATAAAATTGTACCTGTAAAAGAAAATGGTTCTTTAATGTTTTATGAAAACAAATTTCTTTATCTCCTCAGATATGAAGATGGTATCATGATTTATGAATAACTCCTTTTAATTAAAATACATTGCCGAATTCTGCTTTTATATTAAATCTTGCTAGTGAAACTATTCAAATCGAACATGAAGCGATCGCAAATTTGAGTCGTCAACTCGATGAAAATTTTGCAAAGGCCATTCAACTTATCCATTCGTCTAAAGGCCGCCTCATTATCAGTGGCATAGGCAAAAGCGCCATCATAGCGCAAAAAATTGTAGCCACCCTAAATAGCACAGGAACGCCTAGTATTTTTCTTCACGCTGCTGATGCGATACATGGTGATTTAGGCATGATGACCACTGATGACATTGCCTTGCTTATTTCTAAAAGTGGCGAAAGTGCCGAAATAAAAGTACTAGTTCCATTTATCAAAAAAATGGGAAATACCTTAATAGCTCTTTGTGGCAATCCAACATCCTTTTTAGCTAATGCGGCAGATTATTTCATTTCTTGTTATGTAGATAAAGAAGCTTGTCCAAATAACCTTGCCCCAACAAGTAGCACAACAGCCCAATTGGTGATGGGCGATGCCTTGGCAGTTTGCTTATTAAAATTAAAAGGATTTTCACCGAACGATTTTGCTAAATTTCATCCCGGTGGAGCATTAGGCAAACAACTCTATTTAACTATCGAAGATCTAAGCAAACAACACCAAGCACCTAGCGTCAATGAACAGAATACGATCAAAGAAATCATTTTAGAAATTACAGGCAAACGATTAGGTGCCACTGCCGTAATTGATGAAAACAACATAGTAAAAGGAATCATCACAGACGGAGATATTCGAAGAATGTTGACAGCCGAACAAATCAATCTTTCTGTTCTTGCCAAAGACATCATGAATCATCAACCCAAAACCATAGAAGCTCATGAGCTCGCTATCAACGGATTGATGCTCATGCGCAAACATCAAATTTCACAATTGATTGTGCTGAAAGATGAAAAATATGCAGGCATGATTCATATACATGACCTAATTCGAGAAGGTATTGTATAAAACGTTTTGCAGCTAACCGAACGGAGGGAGTTTGAAATCGAAATTACCTTATATCATTGATGATTCTTTTAGTTTTCAATATGCATGCGAAGTAGCAAGCCTGCCTTTTGGGTAGTGTTATTATGCACAGTTCTATTTTTTTTCTTGTATCGTGTTATATAATTGTTCAATTCCTAGTGTGGTAGGTTCAGTCTGCATAATTCTCTTTCTATCTTCACTATTTTCAATCCATCTATATATCCATGAAATTCCCCATTTTTTACAATAGTAATTCTTATTACTATACACTTCATCATGTAGTGCTTCTTCTAAGCCAATGAAATTATAATTTTTATTCTTTAATTTTTCAACTATTTCAGGTAAATAGTCAGTGTTAATCATATTGTCATGGCACAAATAAATCTGATTGATATTTCTGTTGAAATATTTTAAAGATACCTTTTCAAAAAAATCAATAAATTCTATAGTCTTTTCAACATAATCTTGCCCAATTTTCTTGGCATTTAAGGTGTCTTTTTCATTTAAAAAATACTCATATACGGAATTATACATCCAGTCTGAAGATTCAATAGTGAATGGTGCGATATGATAATTTTTTGATATAAGAAAATCTGACATTTTCTGTTGAGCATTTGAGTCTGATCCTAAATCATTAAATGGAAATCGAAAATATTTTAGTTTCTTATTATTCCTTTTAATTAGTTTTCTAGTAATTTTTTCTCCATTGATAATATCTTGCTTGAAAGTGTCTAACTCTGTTGTGGAATATCTTAAGTGACTCTTTGTATGGTTCCCAACATTTATATACTTTCTTTTCAACCACTTTACTAATAGTTTATTCGTAGATATTGGTGAACTATCTCTTGCTGGCCTTCCTTCATTTACAAAAATGAAAATCGGAATATTCAATTTATCTAATACTTTGATTAAATTGTAAGACGTTTTATAGTTAGGTACATCATCTATTGTAATTGATATTTTAGATTGAGATTGACTTTCAGAAATTCTTAAAAAGAGTAAAATTAGAATTGTAATCGTTCGTTTCATAATTTGGGGTTGTCTCTCGAAATTATGACTAACATCAACATATGTTGTTAAAAATCCATACTTCATTTTTTATTGGTTTTCATAAAATTTAATCTCGAAGGCGTGAAAACTCAACTAGCTTTCTAGTATGCGAATCGTGCCTAACTAATTCAAGGTGGTAGCCCGATCAATTTGTTCCTTAGCTTCTTGAATCAGGTTTTTACAATAAGGCAAATAAGGCGAAATAAATTCCAACGTGTTCGGTGCTAAATCTTTTAAGTATACATAAGACTTTGAGGAAGTTTTAAACTCAGCCTTCAACAAATCAACCTGATTAAATAACCATATACATGTACTCAACAAAAACCATACAAAACCAGTATAAAGCAAGCCACCTAACAACTTATTTACCCATCCTAAAAACAATTTATCCAATATCTTTTCAATAAACTTGATCCCTAACCTAAAAATAAAAATGGTCAATAAAAAAATAAGCACAAAACTAATTGGCATCGTGTATTCGCTATTCATCCACTGACGATTAAATAAAAAGTCCGACAAGCTCGAAGACAATTTCAACGCCAAAATAATAGCCAATAACACAGCTAAGAAAGAACATACAGCCCACAACAAACCCTTAAACCAACCTCTCACAAAAGCTAGTATACCTAAAATCAATACTAAAATATCCAGTACCATTCAATTACGCAATCAAGAGTTCGCTAACCATTGCATTGATGGTTTTCCCATCTGCTTGACCGGCTAATTGCTTGCTCGCAACACCCATTACTTTACCCATATCTGCTTTGCTGGTTGCACCCACAGCAGCAATTATTTCCTTCAATATTGCTTTTAATTCCTCTGCATCCATTGCTTTAGGCAAAAACTTTTCTATCACCTCCAATTCTTCTCTCTCCTTTTGAGCAAGATCTTCACGATGTTGTTGTACAAATACTTCTAAGGAATCTTTTCGTTGCTTAGCTAATTTCTGCAAAATTTTAATCTCATCGGCCTCTGAAAGTTCGCCTTGTTGTCCATCTGCTGTTTTTGCAAGAAGTATCGCCGATTTAATGGCGCGCAAACCTCTAAGCGTCGCCTCCTGCTTCGCTAACATAGCAGTTTTAATTTCTCCGTTTATTGTTAATTCTAATGACATAATTTGTTGTTTATAAAGTGAGTGATTTGAATTTATTTTTGGGCGGCACACACGCTTTTCACTGCAAGTCCTATTCCGATTCGGCTATCATGAGTCAAGCAATATTCAAGTGTCGCAAAGCCTCTCGGAATGCGGGCTTTCCGTTGCAATCGTTGCCGCAATACAGTCGTGATACATAGTCTAAGGATGCTTTGTACTTGTAACACAAATTACAATTGATTTTTCTTCATATCTTCTTCCATTTTTGTTTTCATCGACGTAGAAAAAGTTCGAATTTCGTTAGCCAATTCTTTTTGCTGGGTAGCTCTTTCATAGGTATCAGCCATAGTCATCATCGTTTGAAAAAAGAAATCATTCATTTCATCTACCATCATTTTCTTTGTCCATAAATCAATACGCAAAGCTGCATTTTCATTCAAATCCCAAATACTAAGCATAAAAGCTTTAGCTTCTGCAGGATTCGGAACACCTCCTTCTGCTGCTTGCCAAAAAATTTTTTCAGGAACTTTGTTTTCATCCAATTCTACTTGAATAGCAATGGTAGAGGCTGTTGACATAAATGCTTAATTTTATTTGCGATGTGCAAATATAAAAGCAAATTCAGTTTATATTAAAATTAAAAACGAGGGCAACCATAAGTATTCCTCAACTCATCAGGATTTTTAAAGTTCCCTTGCAAAATTAAAGAAAGCTCAAAAGCACCTACCCCACCATTTCCTGCACTTAACTGTGATACTGTATGATCGTAACTAAAGGTTATACGATGATTTTTGAATTTATATCCTGCCACTGCAATTACGGCATCTTTATTTCTATAAAAAACACCTAACATCACCTCATTCGAAGTCATTGATAAATCAGATCCTGTGGTATTAATATGAAACATGCTACCTCCGACCAATTCACTTGCCTTTTTTTGTTTGGTGTAATACAATGACGGGTTGATCATAATTTTATCCGAGGCCTTAAATACCACATCCAAATTACCAATTGGTCTCATACCCATTTTATTAGATTCACCATAAAACGATTCCACTGGTTGATTAATATGCTGAGCACCCAATCCAATTTTCACATACAAATTATTGTTGTTATAAAAAGAAAAATTTGCTCCAGCTGTCATGTCTAAAAAAGTAGTTTTCTGGGTAGTATTTGCTTCGAAATTCGACATACTCTTGTTGAAAGAAAATTCATCCCATTGCACATCAAAAGTCAATTTGCTAAAATCTACACTACGTTGATTATAAGACATTCCCAAACCTGCCGACAAACTCGAATTTTCGCTAGTCAACACATGATAGGCCAAATTACCTTGAAGCTTGGTTAAAGCTAAATTACCGTTTCCTGCTACATCTCTCCACATGGCTACACCCCCACCTAACCAGCTTGTTTCCCATTTATTTCTAAATAAGCCAAAATCACTAAACACGCTAAAGGTGTTATAAGGTACTGGAATGGTGGCTCCTTGATTGCGATAATTCACGCCCAGACGCCAATCGTTGTCTTGCAACAATCCTGTATTTGCAGGATTAAGTAACATAGGCGCATGATTATACTGAGAAAAATGCATGCCTTGGGAAAATCCAAGCAAACCCATACATACACAAACTAAAATGATAATGATATTTTTCACGTGTACTTTTATTTATTTGAGTAATGTAATATTTCCTTTCTTGAAATCTTTGGTGCCATCAAAGAAGTTAACAGACAAAGTGTATTGATATACTTCCATTTCTTGAATTACACCTTTATATCGGCCGTCCCAACCTTTAGATTTGTCTGTAGACTCAAATATTTTTTCTCCCCAACGATTAAAAATTCTAAAAGTCATTGTTTGAATACCATAACCTTTCACATATACAATATCATTAAAACCATCTCCATTCGGAGAAAACCCAGTTGGCACATCCACTAAAGGAATTACTTCTCCACGTACAGATTTACATGCTGTATCTCTGCAACCATTTTGACTTGTCGCAGTTAAACAAACATTATAGGTGCCGCTCTTTTCATAAACGTGTACTTCATCCTTTTGCGTAGAAGTTGTTCCATCTCCAAAGTCCCATAAATAATTTGTTGCCCCCACAGAAAGGTTTTTTAATGTAGTTGGTCTGTTAGCCTCAGGAGGATTAGGCGACCAAGTAAAGTCTGCAATGGGCGAACTAAATACAGTAATTACTTTACTTAATGTATCATGCAAATTACAAGTCACTGGATTACTAGCAATAAAGGTAACAGTATAGGTACCTGCTGCCAAATATGTATTTGTAGGGTTTGTTTGGGTAGAGGTTTGACCATCCCCAAAATCCCAACTCCAAGCGGAGGCATTATTTGATTGATCTATAAAATTGACTATGGCTGGCATACAAACAGTGTCTGGCATATCAAAGGCTGCATTGACTAAACTATTTGAAAAATCAAGCACTTGCGTATAAATGGAAGTATCATTACATGAGGTCAAGTCAATCATCATCAAAGTAACAGTATATGTGGTAGGTGAAGGAAATCCAATTTTTCCTGGAGGATCTTTTCCAATAAACGGTGCACTTCCATTTCCAAAATCCCAAATATAAGTGGTGGCAGCATTGGGGTTACCCGAATTTGGGGTGCTAGTATTCGTAAATATGGCCTTATAGGCATCGCAAGAGTCTGTGATTTGGTAGGTGAATTCAGCATGAATGGTGTCATCTAAAATAACCACCAATAAATAAGAAGTATCTGCTGTAGAGGTACATCCATTTGGGTTAGCCGCAATTAATGATACCGTATAAGTGCCTGCTGCAACATAAAAATGCGAAGGTGCAGAAGTTGGATCTAAAGGACTGCCATCGCCAAAATCCCATAAATAATTTGTAGAACTTGTACTATTATTTACAAATTGTACAGTATGAATACAGCTTGTATCAGGACCAGCAAGCACTGCCTGGGCATCAGGATTTTGCAATTGAAAATCTATTTTCAAGGCTGCCAAATTGCAGTTATTGCTTCCATTTTGGGTAGCATAACTATTAGGGGTTGTTGGAAAACTTTGACTTGCGCCACAAGCTGCACAAATAGCTTGGTAAATTACCCCATTCTTATCAAATCGACTAGTTCCTCCATCGACATGTTCTCCTGATAAACCTGTTTGTCCAAAAAAGCTGCCATATAACAAGTTGCCAAAATTCTTTGTTAGTACTATAAAGTAAAAATCACTGCCATCTGTGGTTGATTTAATAGCACCAGCAGTTACTGGCAAACCATTGGTTGTTCCAGGGTTACCACCAATGATTGGTCCGCCCCATCCTGATACATATACATTTTGGCATTTATCTACCAAAAAAGCATTTGGTGAAATATCTGTTTGTTGGGTTCCTCCTGCTGCAAGTGAGCCTGTTCCAAATGTAGTAGAATATTGAATAGTAGCTAGATTATTAGTTAGCTTAGAAAGAAATTGACTTGAATTGGCATTCGTGTATACACTTGAACCGACTATCGGATATGCCCCAGTAGTTTGCCCCATGATATATACATAATCACTATCATCGGTTTGAACACCATAAACCTGATCGTATAAATTAGTACCAATATAGGTTCCTGCTAACAAGTTTTTTGAACTTGCATCAAATTTTAATAAAAATCCATCAGCAATGCCCCCTTGGTAAGTTGAATGTAAAGTCCCTGAGGTCGTAGGAAAATTTGAACTTAAGGTTCCTCCTGCAACATATAATTGAGACTGATTTGTTTTGTTGAAAGAAATTACATAACCCGCATCATTTGCTGAGCCCCCTAAAAAAGTGCTCCATAATAAATTCGAACAAGTAGGATTCAATTCAATGACCACAGCATCTTGCCCACCTCCAAAAGAACCCTGATAAGGACTTGCTGTTGGAAAATCATTGGAAGCGGTACTTGCTGTTACATAAATATTATTATTATTATCAACAATTACTTCACTTCTAGCATCATCACCATAATTATGTTTTAAATCTAAAGGCGTAATGACATTTTCATCAGCAGAAATATTTACACAATCATCTCCACTACCTCCCACAAATGTTGATCCTAATAAACTGGTGCCGCCGGCATTAAATTTACATACAAAAATATCTGCATTTCCATTATGAGATGCATCAAAGCAACCAGGCGTTGTAGGAAAATTTGTAGAATAGGTTCGTCCAGCAACCACCAAATTATCGTTATTATCTACTACCAAACTATGAGGCTGGTCATTATCTAAACCACCTAAATAAGTTGAAAATATGAGTGCATTCCCTACAGAATTAAATTTACTAATCGCAGCATCATAGCGAAATAAATTACCCATACCGCTAGGTCCACCACCGCCAAAAGTAGTTTGAAAAGCTCCTAAGGTAGTTGGATAATTCCCGATAAATGAACCGTTGGCTGGATATCCAACAATACCACCTGCATAAAAATTTCCTACAGAGTCATAAGTAGCTGTATAACCCCAATTATCTGCAGTAGAACCTGTAAAAGTGCAAAAAACTAATACTGGATCTATATACAAATCGTAAGCTCGGTTATAGCCTTTACTCACTTCAAACTGAACCTTGTTTCCTACTAATTTAAAATTGCATTTCACTTCCTTTTTTTCTCCTTCTATAAATTGATAACTATAAGGAATTGATTCTTTGATTTCTCCAAATGAAGTTTTTAAAATTAAATGGCCATCTTTTAATGAGATACCATCTAAACCTGCATATTCCAATTGAATATCTTCTAAGTTAGCCCCAGGATGCAATATCATATCATATTTGATATTTCCTTGATCAGAATAAACATGCGCATCGATATTTGGATATAACTCCTTATAATCAACAGTCATCACAGGATGTATGCCAGATTTCCACTTTTTTTGATCAGCCCCAAGGTAGTAATTATAATATTGCTTTTGTGGTTTTGACCCTTGCATGTCAGGATTAGGATTCGCTCCACTAAAAAGAATATCGAAAGTATGATATTGAAGCATTTGAGGCCCCTTCACCCAACCATGTCTTAACCCATGTATCTTGTCATGATTTTCTTCGGCTGATAAAAATATTCTGAAGCCATCTTTCCGAAGAAAAATATCTCCTCGATTTGTATTTCCTTTAAATAAAAATGGGCCATCCCACTGTCCTTGGTTCTCCACATATTCTACCGGTGGATAAAAACCTACTTGCTGCCCATAAGTTGCAACATGACATATTGCAACAAAGAGGATTAAAAGTTTAGTGTATAAATGTTTCAAGGCTAAAGTTTATAAGGTAAATGTAAGAAAATATTAACAGAATATTAGGCGTAGACGAAAATTTCCTTGATTTGGTTAGAAATCTATTTTACCTAGTAAAAAAATGTACTTTTGCTCAAATATCTAGTAAAATGGCCATGTTAAAAACAGGTAACCCAATTGTAAGCATTTACACTGAAATGACTCCAAATCCAGAGACTTTAAAATTTGTTGCTAATAAATTACTTTATCCTAGTAAAAGCATTGATTTTCAAAGCGAAGAAGTTGCAGGACCTTCTCCCTTGGCAAAAGAACTATTCGGTTTCCCTTTTATCCGAGGTGTTTTTATTGCTAGCAATTTTATCACACTCACAAAAACACCAGAAACTGATTGGAATGATGTAACACCAAGCTTGAGAGATTTTTTAAAAGATTATTTAGAAGAAGGCAAAACAATAATTCTCGAGGATGAGATTTTAAAACAAGAACAAAAACAAGCCAGCACTGGTGACGATTCTGATATTGTCAAAAAAATAAAAGAACTTTTAGAAAATTATGTAAAACCTGCAGTCGAAATGGATGGTGGCGCTATTTCTTTCAAAGAGTATGCGAACGGGAAAGTTACATTAGCACTTCAAGGTTCATGCAGTGGATGCCCTTCATCTATGATTACTTTAAAGTCAGGCATTGAAGGCATGATGAAAAGAATGATTCCTGAAGTAAAAGAAGTGGTAGCAGAAGCCTTGTAAGTAATTATTATCTATTGTATTGAATAAGACTTAGTTAAGAAAGTATTATGCCCACTTTCAACGAGAGTAATTTCCATTGATTTTCAATAAAGAAAATTCGGCTTTAATTTACATACAAGTTTAATCAATAAATCATTGTTTATATCTGAATCAGAAATTACATTTGTGAGGTAAGGATTATGCAAAGACTTTCACAACAACAACGTTTACTTCAAAAACTTTCTCCGCAACAAATTCAATTAATGAAATTATTGCAAGTGCCAACCTTGTTGTTAGACGAAAGAATTAAAGAAGAAATAGAAGAAAATCCAGCCTTAGAAATAAGTTCAGATGACCCAGAAGATTTAACCTTGAGTGAAAAAACTAATGAAGAAATTAAAGACGAGTTTTCTTCAGATGAAAATGAGGATTACATCAATGAAAATAGTGGAGAAGATTTCGAACAAATAGATATCACAGAGTATGTCAGAGCTGGTGATGATGATGAAGCAGATTATAATTTTCAAAAAGATAATTACTACAATGAAGACGATGATAAATATGTTTTCCAACCAAGATTAGAAACCACATTTTTCGATCACCTCATGGCACAATTTAGTTTGCTCAACCTAGATGAACGCGAAACTAAGGTTGCAGAATTCATTATCGGTAGTATAGACGATGATGGCTATTTACGAAGAGATATTCCTTCTATCATAGATGATTTATCATTCCGACAAAATGTTCAAACAGACGAAAAAGAATTAAAAAAACTCATTCAAATAATTCAAAGTTTTGAACCTGCAGGCGTTGCAGCCAAAGACCTACAAGAATGTTTGCTTATTCAATTAAAACGAAAAGAACCTACACCAAATGTTTTATATGCCTCTAAAATTTTAGATAAATTCTTTGATGAGTTTACAAAAAAACACTACGAAAAAATTCAGAAAGCAATGAGTTTAAATGACGATGAATTGAAAGAGATCATTCAAGTCATTATCAAACTAAATCCAAAACCAGGCGCACATTTCGAAGTCACGAATAAAGCAGAGACCTATGTTTTACCCGACTTTTTTGTGCTCAACCATAATGGAGAATTAGAAATTATTTTAAACCAAAAAAATGCCCCCGATCTTAGAATTAGCAGTAGCTTTCGCGAAATGCTTAAAGATTACGACAAGGGCACTAAAAAAGATACGAGACAAAAAGAAGCCGTCTTATTCATCAAACAAAAAATAGATTCAGCAAAATGGTTTATTGATGCTGTCAAACAACGACAAGAAACATTAATGCTCACCATGAATCGAATTTTAAATTTCCAAGAAGAATTTTTCCTGACTGGCGACGAAACAACCTTAAGACCCATGATCTTAAAAGATGTTTCTGATCGAACTGGCCTAGATATTTCTACCATTTCTCGAGTCGTGAATAGCAAATTTGTACAAACTGAATTCGGTGTATTTAAACTTAAATATTTCTTCTCAGAATCTATGTCTACTGATAGCGGCGAAGATGTATCCACTAGAGAAGTGAAAAATATCTTGAACGAAATTATTCAAGGTGAAACGAAAAAACAGCCCCTTTCCGACGAAAGACTCACTGAAATGCTCAACGAAAAAGGATATAATATTGCCCGTAGAACGGTGGCTAAATATAGAGAACAGCTAAACATTCCTGTAGCTCGCTTAAGAAAAGAACTTTAATTCAAGTTTTCCCCCTTTTTTATTTCACGAAGCCCTTTTCGAATATATATTCAACATGGCCCTAGAATTCAAACTATTTTGGTATTTTTGACCTCCCATAAAAGTTCAACCTGATTTCATTCATACTTATTTATTTGAATCATTTTGTACATAAAATTACCATCTCGATGAAAAACCTCTTTAACCTGTGTTGTCTATTTTTTATTTTATGCTCAACTACCGTATCTGCCCAAGAAATTAAAGGCGAAACCATCACTGTACTTAAAGGCGGCATCACCGTCATTCGATTTGCAAGTGACGTTGTCAATTTTCGTGTTGGTGATAAAGAAGATTATAATATTAATGTAGAAGAAGGTACCTCCATTCGAATTTGGGCTAAAAATGGTGTGTCCAATCCTAAAACAACGAACCTTGTCGTAACTG
>JAGNOY010000196.1 GCA_017989935.1 Chitinophagaceae bacterium | reverse complement strand
GAACCAAAGAAATACAGCGAAAACCAACTGAATATTAAAATCAAGGTTGGCAGCCAGGAAAGTATTGAAGTAATCAAACGCATCGTTGCCATTAAATCTTTGATTAGTAAAAATATACTGGTGTCGGCAATGAACAAGAAATTAACCGATACCATTGAAGGATACAGAAATCCGGCCGGTGTAGTTGTACCGGGGATAAAGTACCGCATTGCAATGTGGATGATGAATTTATCAGAAGCAAAGCTCAATGATGATGCAATTTCTATCAAATCGCAATTAGGAAAAGACTTCAATAACCTTTCTGAAATCGTTTCAGAATTGAAAAAGAAAGTGTTTGACAAATGCTTCAATGATGAGTTTCCCGAGCATCCTAAATATGCGGAAATCCTATCCTCAAACAACATTACCAATACCATTTCAACAATTAGCGATGAAGTGACCAATGGAAATTTCAGGTCCTTGTCGCTTCGGAGTAAAAGTTTCCTAAACACTTTAAGCCTTTTAAATGCCAATGGTGATCCTGATGTAGCTTCTAATAAAATAGCTCAAATCATTCTTACCACAATAAATGCTAAGGCTGGGAAGGTGGTTGATATTGAAAAGGAAATTGATACTCCACTTGCTAAAATTCCATATGGTTTAGAGCCTGAAATAGTTCACTTCTTTTTGATAATTCTTACCACTTTGGGTAAGATTGCTTTGAAAGGAAAAGGCGGTGATGAAATTGATATTTCAAACATTAAGGAAAAATTCAAAAGCATTACCCAGTTTGAGAACATTGTTTATGCAATTAAGAAAGATGATTTGTCTTATGACTTTGCAAACAATTTGCTCAATGCACTCGGTTTAAATGGTGCTAAGATGCTGCGGGAAAATACCCGTAACGAGAGCTTCCTTGAATATAAAAACAAAATCAGAGCTATTGCTGATGATATAAGGTCTATCAATCTTCAGATAAGCAAGACTGAAACAAAAGCTGAGCTTTATATTAACCTTGACAGCGTTAAAAAGGAAGCTGTAAAAGTTACAGGCATCGATTGGGCATCATTAGACATTACCAACCATGCCAGGTTCAATACCATCGAAAGTTTTAGTGGCAAGCTCACCGAGATTAAGGATATACTAAGCACCATTGAGGATTTGAAAATTACGCTTACAGAGTATAATGAAAAAACACACAATGGCATTCGATACATGAAAGATGCTTTAGATATTATAGAAGCAAATCAAAAATACCTGAGTGACCCACAAGTAGAAGTTAAGCTGAAACAATTCAGCAACGATACAATTAATGTTGTCAAAGATTTTGGCAAATACATACAGTTAAAGGAACGGTTTCCGCTTGCAGGTAAGATTGATGCATTTAAGAAAATGTATATCAATGAATTTTACTATCCTGCTTTACAGAACACCATTGGCAATAAGGTAGACTGGAAGCCATTTGAAAGTTTTACTCGCAATCCCTTGTTTGAAAAGATTGGCATTTTGGCAAATGCAGATTGTAACGTAAAGCAGAAAATAGATGGTAAAATCACATTATGGTCTGGCATCCTGGCAATGAGAGCAAAATCAGTTGATGTAGATAGTTTAAACGATATTCCATTTGATACCCAAACGAATTTCATGAAGGTGGAGAGGGATTATTCAAGTATTGCAACTGAGGGGAAAAATATTGATGCTACACTAAAGGCAATTTTTGAAGACTATGCATCTACTACCATTGCCGAAGTTAAGAACAAAGCCGACCAATTATCAATTGTAAAAATACCGGCAGAACAGAAGAAGGCTATTGAAGGAATTGTCAAGACAGGAAAATTACCTGATACAATCAATCAGCAATTGATTGATGCCATCAACAAACTGTTTGTTGATATAAAAATTGTTCAGCTAAAAAAGGAAGATGTAATAAATGCCTTATTCAAAAAAGATGAATTGGTAACACTTGCACAGCTAAGTGAAGCCTTTTTTAATTTGAAGGAAAAATTGGAAAAGGAAAACAAAGGGCAGGAAGTTCGTTTCAAAATTGATTAACCTATCAGAATTTAAAAAAACAGAATGGACTATAAAAAAGATTTAGCCGAAAAGCTGGCAGAATTGAAAAAGATTGAGGGATTTCCTAAAGGAGAGGATGAAGATATATTAGCTTTATCACAACCGCCTTTTTACACAGCATGTCCTAATCCTTATATTGCAGATTTTGTAAAAATGTATGGAAAACAATATGATGAATTAACGGATACATATCGGAACGAACCATTCGTTGGCGATGTAAGCGAAGGAAAGAATAATCCAATTTACAATGCTCATAGTTATCATACTAAAGTCCCTCATGCCGCAATAAAGCATTATATAGAGCATTACACTTCCGAGAATGAAATTGTCCTTGATGGTTTTTCTGGTACTGGAATGACTGGGGTAGCCGCATCCGAATTGAATAGAAAGTCAATATTAATTGACTTAGCACCTATTAGTACATTTATTTCATGGAATTATAATTGCCTTAACGGCAGAAATGAGTTTAGTGCTGAATTTGAAAGGGTTTTTAAGGAGGTTCAATCTGAATACAGTTGGGTATATAAAACGAAGCACACCATTACTCAAAAGCAATCCCAATTAATAAAGAATGATAATTATGGCGATATTAATTATGTAGTGTGGTCTGACGTTTTATCATGTCCGTATTGTAAACATGAATTTGAGTACTATTTGGTGGATCAATTGAAGGATGAGACAAAATCATTTGAATGTATTTCTTGTAAAGCACATGTAAAGAAAGATGAATGCCCGAGAGTTCAAGTCTCAGTTTTTGACCAGTTCCTTTCAAAGGAAATAAATATTAACAAGCAAGTACCTGTTTTAATCAATTATACCTTCAATAAAAAGCGTTTTGAAAAAGTTCCAGATGAGTCAGATTTCAATTTGCTAAATAAAATTGAGGATACTCGTTCTGCATATTGGCTACCTATTTACAAGATGCTATTTAAGGATGATGCTTGGGGTGATATTTATAGGACTGGTTATCATTTTGGAATGACACATTCGCATCACTTTTATACGAAAAGAAATTTATTGGTACTTGGGGCATTTTGGGCGAAGACTTCAAACTATAAATTAAAGTGGGCAATAACTTCAATAATGAATTATGTAAATAAGCGTCAGTCATATTCAGGTGGAGGTGGGGGTATGCCAGGCGTTTTGTTCGTTGCATCATTAGTTCAGGAAAAAAATGTCTTCGATGTTTTAAAGAGGAAAGCGTTAAAACTAATTGGTGTAATAAAGAATACACACTTTAAAAATGAATCAATTGTTTCAACTCAATCTGTAACTGATTTATCGAACATACCCAATGATACTATTGATTATATTTTCACTGATCCCCCTTTTGGTGATAATATTATGTATTCAGAGGCAAGTTTTTTGTGGGAAAGTTGGCTTAAAGTTTTTACATCAAATCAATCAGAGGCAATAATCAATAATAGTCAACGTAAAAAATTAGAAGACTATCACAGGTTAATTCTTTCTGCATTCAAAGAATATCATAGAGTTCTTAAACCCAAAAGGTGGATTACAATTGAATTTCACAATTCGCAGTCAAGTGTATGGAATGTTATACAAGAATCAATTCTTAAAGCGGGTTTTATTATAGCACAAGTTTCTGTTTTAGACAAGCAACAAGGTAGCTTTAAGCAAGTTACTTCAGCAGGTGCAGTAAAAAGTGATTTAGTTATTTCAGCTTTCAAGCCACTAAAGAAATTTGAAGAAAGGTTTTTACAAACTTCAGGCAACGGATTAGAAACAGAATTTATCGAACAGTTTTTGTCAGTACAACCAATAAAAGGGAGTTTAGAACGTACAGATAAGATGCTGTACTCAAAAATGTTAGCATACTATATTCAGCGTGGTTATGAAATTAGGTATGATGCCAAATCTTTTTACTCACTGTTAAATCAAAATTTTGCTTATGAGGATGGTTTTTGGTTTACTGCGAATCAAATAAACTCATATTTGGAATATAAGAAGAAATTAAAGTTAGAAGGCTTAGATGAAATTAAGTCTGGTGGGATGTTCTTATTTGTTACTGATGAAAAGTCGGCTTTGGTATGGTTGTTTAATTTCATAACAACGCCAAAGTCATATTCAGAAATATCTATTGCTTACAACCAATTAGCCAACATACAAGGTGATAATATCCCTGAGCTAAAAGATATGCTTGAGCAAAATTTCATTTTTGAAAATGATAAATACCGCAGACCTAAATCGGTGCCAGAACACAATCAAATTACGGAAAAAAGAGAAAAAGTATTGCTGCGTGAGTTTGAAGGGTTATTGATTAAATCACAAACGGAGAAGGGTAAGATAAAGATTGTTAGAAAGGAAGCATTGTCTTATGGTTTTGAGATGTGTTATAAAGCAAAACGTTTCAATGATATTTTGACACTTGCTAAGAAATTAGATAAAACCATTTTAGAAAACAGTTCAGAACTCAACGACTTTGTGGAAGCCGCTGAGATTATGGTACAAGGTATTTCGTAAAAATATGCAGTGGCAACTATCCATATATACAAAACTCAACTTAGAGGATAAGACACCAAAGGTCATATCAGACCATACAGGTATTTTATTTTCTGCTTCCTTTTTGTCCTTCTTGGATGAAAAGGCAGTTAGCTATTTGGTTACGGATAAAGTGCCTGAAATGCTTTCAGCATCCGGTACAATGCCAGTATTGGTAATTCTTACCAATATTAAGGATGTACCTGCATTTATCACAAATAAATTCCAGCACAGGCAATTTACACATGCTGATATTCCATTGAATGGCGATATAGCAGGCATACTTAAAGCACTTTCTGTCGAATCTCTATTACATCTCTTAAATTACGTTTATGCCACAGACAAGCATCTGGTAGTTACCAAGTATAATATTGAAGGTCTTTTGTCATTTGCAAAATCTCATGCTGC
>JAGNOY010000195.1 GCA_017989935.1 Chitinophagaceae bacterium | reverse complement strand
TTATTCCATAAAGTCAAATCTCTGAAATCATCGGCTACCTTCACAGGCAATAATTGAAGCAAGCCTGGATATTCTATAAACTGTTGCAATAACGATTTCATGCTATGTGCCAAATCTAACATAGCCACATTACGAATTGTTTTGCCGTGTCCAGTTAGTAAATAAGGCACATCATAGGAGCCTTCATTAGGTGTACCTAACATTACAATTCGGCAGTTGCCCATATCTTGAATACTTTTCCAGAGAGCTGGATATTTGATGATAAAGGCTCGGATAACTAAACCGCCCATCGAATGCACAATGAAGGAAATGTTTTTTGCTCCATCCTTGATGATATTATCTAATTGAACTTTTAATTCATCAGCGGCATTAAACACCGTATGCCTCCAATCGTATGCAAAGGGCACCACATAATAACTATTGCTGAAATAATCAACTAATTCTTTATATGCATCTCCATTTATTCCTTCAGGTTGAACTTTTTGGTCGGCCCTTATTTTGTTAAGCTGGCCAGTTGCCAAACGTAAATAATTTAACCAAATTCTTTCTTTGTTTTGTGTAAGATGGCTACCCATAATTCCTGGTAATACAAAAAGTACGGGTTTGTCTTTAGGTGATCCTAAAGATCGTGTTGCTGGACTTAAACTTTCTGCACTTTTTTCAATAAGTAGTTCACTGCTATAAAAGCCTCTTGAGGTGGCATGTTTATCTTGTAATGAATCTAAAATAATTTTTTGCGAGCTTGAATTAATAAAATAATTGAAGTGATTCACATCTGCTCTTTGTTCATCATAAATTTGAAAAAACGATTTTCTTCGTGTGCCTTTTTTCATCGAAGAGGTATTCACTACTAGGTCATTGTCTTCTTGATAAAAAAAGTCGACTAAAAACATCGAAAGTTTTTTAAAAAATCCTTCACCAACAGCATCGCCTGCAATTACAACTAAAGGAGTATCAATAGTGGTCTCTACATAATTCAATACCCTGATAAACGGAGAAACAGGATTCATACATTCAAGGCCAGGTAAGGTGCCGAAATTATTTTTTTCTTTAACCACAGCCATTACCAAAGCTTGAAGTCCGTCAACAAAGGTCCCCAATACCTCACCTCCGATAAAACTCATGCCATTAAACATTACATTCAAAAAAGTGTCAACTCTTTTTGAAATTAAGGTCGTGCCAGCAGCAGGACATGCAACTCGAACATAATGTGCAATCGTAACTTTTTTCTTTTTCGCTAAGAGATTTAAAGCCTCAATTTCTTTTACTAGTTCTTTAGCCTCTTCATTTTTCTTAAGAGCTTCAATCTCCGTTTTAGTAAAAGCACCATCAATAGAAGAATCTGCAACCCTTGCCAATAATTCACCTAACAAACCACCACGAGAATGGGTTATGACATCTAAGGTAATTTCGGCAGGAAATTGTTTTAATAATTCTAATATATTTTTTACAGGACTTTCAGTGAGTGTTCTATGTTCATAAGCAAGCACTCTTTTTTCATATTGTTTAAATAAAGTTTGATAGGCATTTCCTTTATTCTCTGTTTGTAAGCCCCCAAACGAACCTGCAGCACTTGAGGCTGTACCATGTAAAAATAGTAAATAAGGTTTAGGTTCTGCCTTGATGCTTTCAAAGGGTCCAATAAATTGAAAACTATCATTGCATGCGTAAAGGATATCGCAATTATTCTTTTCAATATGGGCAGCAATTGCCTTAGCAACAGGTTTGCCGCTCACGTTTTTAAAAACGTTAATCCCTATCAATTTTAAGGCATCGCCCAGAAAGCCCCTTGTGCCAGTTTCGTCATGCCATTCTGAAGGTAATGAATATTCTCCATCTATATTTTTAATGCTTCTGCCTTTTTGCTGTTGTTGCTTTAGCTTACTATCGAATTGGTTTTGATCATAGATCCACTGAATATTACCTTCGAATTCAACTAGCACCATGTCGTTTGCATCTACAGTAAGTTTATGTTGTTGTGCCTCACCGCTTCTAGTGACCCGTACATCGAATGAACTAATTTGTACATCCGGAAAAAATGAGTTTAAGGTATTAATTTGAGGAGCTGCTTTGCTTGAGCCAGCTAAAGATAATTTGGTTTGTTTCATAAGTTATGACTGTATAATTTGGTTGAACAAGGTAATACTATATTTTAAAAAATTGAATACTATGTGGTAAATTTCAATAAATTTATTCTACTAGACAAGCCTCTTCCACAAAAGTGTCTGAATTAGTTTTTTGAAAACAAATTGACCCTTTCATAATCATTAAATAAAGTATCTTAATTTGAATAATACATTTATTATTTTATTTTTATGCAACAAAATCAAACTTATGATAAACAGAAAATTCTTTTTCGATCAGGCTAGAGCCACTTTATTTAATGGTAAATTTAGCCAAAAACAAGTTGACGGACTCAACGCTATTCTCGAACAATGGGAATTAAAGTATGCCAAGAAAGATGATAGATTTCTTGCATATATGCTAGCCACAGCGCATCACGAAACAGATAGAAAAATGCAACCTATCAATGAATACGGACGCGGTAAAAAAAGAGACTATGGTAAGAAATTAAAAATGGGCGGTGGCCCCGGTAAAAGAATTCCTTACGATAGCCCAGATCAATTGTATTATGGCCGAGGATTTGTTCAATTAACTTGGTATGAAAATTATGAAAAGGCCTCTACTAAGTTGAAAGTTGATTTTTTAAATAATCCTGAATTGGCCCTTGATTTAAAACACGCTTCACGTATTATGTTCGAAGGCATGCTTGAAGGCTGGTTTACCACAAAAAAATTAAGCGATTATTTTAAAGGCGAAAACGCAGATTGGTATGGAGCAAGGCGAATTATCAATGGAAAGGATAAGGCCGATTTAATTCAAGATTATGCACTGAAGTATTATGCTTGCATTAGTTATACTTAAATGCATTTTTGTTTTTTGGGCGTTACCCTTTTGCAAAATGAGTAAATATTTTAAATTGATATGTTGTTTATGCAAAAGGGTCGGGTCTTTGCTCCTAGTCCTCCCGCGCCAGAGCGCGCGGTGCGGGCTATCCGCGACAGCCCCTTACGCAACTATGTGGTCCGCCGAACGAAACATTTATTAATTGCATAAATATTTAAGCCCGAAATTTTATCCTGTATGCCTTTCCCCAAAATGAGTCATCATCCCGTCTATGCTTCTACTATTTTTTTCCTCTTTGTACTTAGTCAGTGTTTCATCTCCTTTAGTTTCTGCCCAATCAAGCAAGGTTGTTCTATCAGCTTTATAATCATACATGGGTATTCCATAGCCACATGAAGTTTGTACACGACTAATATCAGCAACAATAATTTGTCTGGCCTGTGGATAGTCTTTGAAGTAAGGTGCAAAGGTTTGCCAATCTCCAGTATGTGGTAATACGACTTTGCCCAGTCCGTATAATCTCAAAATCATTGGTGCTTTATCAAACGAACAAAACATGAATGTAATTCGGCCGTTTTCTAAAAGATGTGCCGAGGTTTCATTGCCGCTTCCTACAAAATCAATATAGGCTACTTGATGCGAATTAATAACGCAAAAAGTATCTAAACCTTTTGGTGAAACATTTACATGGAAATCTTTATTCAAAGGCGCTGTAGCCACAAAAAACATTTTCTGTTCTTGAATAAATTTTACTTGTGCTTCTGGAATATGATCAAAGACTTTTCCCATAGATAAACAGATTTATTCTATCGAAGATAATTTGAAAATGAGTATTTTACTGTAGTTTTAATTTTAAATTAAAATCAAACTCATGAAAAAACATGTTGCAAAATCTATCCTATTCTTATTCTTTTGTTTAAGTATTTCAATTGCCCAAGCAGGTAAGTGTAAAGATAAAGGCTCGATACTTTCAGTTAAAACTACTAAGAATGGACGATCCGAGTATATCATTTTTACCATCAAAAAACCATTGAGCTATCGTGGTACTTTAAGTACAGTTAAAGATCCAACTACTGTAACAGACCCAAGTGGGCAACCAGTGGATGTAAAAGGTTGCAAGTATAAAATGATTTTGTTTAAAGACATCAATTGGACTTTCGAGTTCCCAGAATCCTTTCTATCAAACATGACTATGTTGCAAGGCATTAAAAAAGTCGAACAATTTGAAGGCGTGGTGTCTTATTTATTTGCCTATAATTGTATTTATTATCCAGTTGTAACACAATATAGTTATGCGGTTAATTCTACCACCATTAAATATGTAATTCGCATCAAGCGCTAAATGAAGTATGCTTTAATTTTAAAAAGCTGTTGTATCTCATTGTTGATGATATCGATGGTTTTCTGCCCTCTTCAAGCTAAAGAACTTAAAAAACTTGTTGGTAAAGCTGTTCGTATTCTAGATGGAGATACTTTCGAATTGCTAACGCCCAATAAGCAACTTTTCAAAATAAGGTTATTAGATATCGATGCCCCAGAAAAAGGACAGGATTTTGGAAATCAATCCAAGAAAAGATTGGGAGAGCTCATTTTTCAAAAAAATGTCGAAGTGGAGTATAGCCAAACTGATAGAAATGGACGAATCTTAGGGACTATCTATGTGGATAACCTTCAAATTAACCTCCAAATGGTCAAAGATGGACTTGCTTGGCATTTTTTAAAATACTCTCACAAAAAGGAATTTGAAGCCGCTGAGAAAAAGGCCCGCTTACTTAGAATCGGTCTATGGCAAGGGTCTTCGCCTTTAGAGCCTTGGATTTTTCGACAAAATAAGAGAAAAAATAAGCATTGAGGATAATAACATTTTATGCACTTTAGCAACAAAAAAGTAATTATTTTTTCATAAATCAATGAAAAGTATATTTTTGCACTCTAAATAAAATAAACATGTCAGAAATAGCAACTCTTGTAAAGAAAATTATCGTTGACAAATTAGGTGTTGATGAGGCTGAAGTCATTAATGATGCAAGCTTTACTAATGACTTAGGTGCAGACTCATTAGATACAGTAGAGTTGATCATGGAATTTGAAAAAGAATTCAATATCTCTATTCGA
>JAGNOY010000194.1 GCA_017989935.1 Chitinophagaceae bacterium | reverse complement strand
GATGTCTATCACGCGGCGCATTGGCTAAAACAATGGTCGGTTGATATTTTCTAATTGCTGAAATCAATTTTCGCTGATGCGCTTCATCATTGCAAAAAAAACCATCTTTAAATTGTAGATTTTCTCTCGCATCGAGTTGAAGAATTTCAGCCGCTTTGGCACTTTCTGTAGCTCGAATTTCTATGCTACCACGCGATCCTAATTCGCCTTGGGTTAAATCGAGAATACCCGTTTTTTGTCCCAAATTTTTGTGCAGCATCAGTGCCCCTGCACAAGAAAGTTCGGCATCATCAGGGTGGGCCGCAATGGCGAGAATATCTAATTTCATGCATGTAAAGTTGTGCAGCAAAAGTAAGTGAATAATTCGCTATAAAAATCATCTTTGAGTGCGAAAGATTGTTGAGAACTCCTAGCGGCAAGGATTGTAGCGAAAAGCCCGCATTCCGAGAGGCTTCACGAAATAGATTTTACCTGAGAAGTGCCAGCCGATTCGGAAGAGGACTTGTAGCGGAAAGCCTGTTCGCCGCCCCAAAAATTCAAGTTATTTTTTATGATTTAACTCTTTCAAAATGGCCGCGTGCTTCAATTTCCTGCACAAAAGTTTCTATATCTGCATCTTCACCTTGGGCATCGTATTCGTCTTTGAGGTTGTGGCTAAACAAGAAGGCCACGGTTTGCCAAATTCTAGCATTGAAACCACCTTTGAGATCTTTGACAATGGTGTAGCAAGGCTTGCCAGTTTGTCGGGCAATAAGTTTTACCAAGATATGTCCTTGGTCTATAGTCATATTTTCGAGTTCGCCTTTGAATTGTTTATTCAATTCATTTTCTTTTCTACGTTTGAATTGTTGTTTGGCTTCTTTGCTATGTAGGCTTACAAGCACAGAATCGATATCTTTTAAGATAAAAGCCGCTGAAACTGCATAGGGGTAAACGTAATACACATTATATCTCAGACGACTATACGCTTCATCTTGTTCACGTTTTTTTCTGCGCATTTTAGCAAGATCTTTCGATGCTTTTTCGGTGACGTAAACTTCTTTGAGCCATTTATGAGGCATCGTATCTGAACCCACAACAATAGCACCCACCATGATGGTGTCATTTCCTGAGGCTTTGTTTTGCGCCCATGTGAGAAAAGGCAAAAACAATAGCAAGCAAAAGATTACTATGAGTTTAAAATGTGGCATGATGGCAAAGGACTATCTAACGGAATCCTCTACAAAGATTGTATTCATTTTGATATAAAAATCAAAATTGGGTATTTATTTGAATATTGGGCTGAATTGGATGTGGGCTGTTAGGTTAGGCTTTAAACTCCCAACCTATATCAGACCTGAAAGTTTTTCCATCAAAACTAATGTGTTCGATAGTGGAATAAGATTTATCCAAGGCTTGTTGAAGGTTTTCACCTATTGAAGTGATGGCGAGTACGCGACCTCCCGCAGTTTCAAGTTGCTGTTGATTGAGTTTAGTACCTGCATGAAAAATAAGAGATTGCTCCTCAGATTCAGGTAAGGTGATTTCTTTATTTTTTTCATAGTCTTCTGGGTAACCTTTGCTTACCAACATAACAGTCGCTGAGCTTTGGGATGAATGTGAGCAAGTCACTTCATGTAAGGTTCCGTCATGAACACGACATAATAAATCAAGCAAATCGTTCTCTAGTCTAGGCATAACCGTTTCGGTTTCGGGGTCGCCCATGCGACAATTATATTCAATCACAAAGGGTTCGTTGTTTACTTTAATTAATCCAATAAAAATGAAGCCTTTATAAATGAGCTTGTCTTCTTGTATACCTTTTAGTGTTGGAAGTATAATTTGTTGTATTACTTTATCAGTGAATATTTGATCAACAAAAGGTACAGGAGAGATAGCACCCATGCCGCCTGTATTAAGGCCTGTATCTTTTTCTCCAATGCGTTTATAGTCTTTGGCATCAGGAAGCAACACATAATGTTGACCGTCGGTGAGTACAAAAAATGAACATTCTATCCCCTCTAGAAACTCTTCAACAACAACTTTTGAGCCTGCTTGCCCGAATTTAGCTTCTTGAATCATGGCAGTAAATTCTGCGATGGCCTGTTTTTTATCAGTACAAATTACTACGCCTTTTCCTGCAGCGAGTCCATCTGCTTTAAGTACGATTGGGAGTGCATGCTGTTGGAGATAGTGTAAACCTTCTTCAAAGTTGCTGGCATCAAATTGTTGGTAGCCTGCTGTAGGAATCTTAAATTTTTGCATGAACTCTTTGGCAAAAGCTTTGCTCCCTTCGAGTTGAGCAGCTTTTTTTGAAGGGCCTATGAGTTGAATATGTTGCAGATGGGGTTGTTGAAAATAATCGTAAATGCCTAAAACAAGAGGTTCTTCTGGACCAACCACTAACATATTGACTTGTTCGTTTAGGCAGAAATTAGCGATTTGTTGAAAATCGTTGAGAGGCAAAGCGATATTTTGGCCTAGTGAAGAAGTACCTGGGTTGCCCGGGGCAATAAAAAGCGTTGAGCAAAGGGCGCTTTGTTTCATTTTCCATGCCAAGGCATGTTCGCGTCCGCCGCCGCCTAAAAGTAAAATTGTCATGACTAAATTTGAGAGGGTAAAAGTAGGTCGAAACAAAAAAATAATTCTATATTGGCTGATTAAAATTATACAATGGAACAAACAGCAATTAAAAAAGGACATCCTAAGGGCTTATGGGTATTATTTGGCACTGAAATGTGGGAGCGTTTCAATTTTTATGGTATGCGTGCAATCTTGACTTTATTTATGGTCAATGCCTTGATGATGAAGGAGGCAGATGCCTCGTTGATTTATGGTGGTTTTTTAGGACTGTGCTATTTAACACCAATGCTTGGTGGTTTTATTGCTGATCGATTTTTTGGAAATAGAAATTGTATTCTTTTAGGTGGTTTGATGATGGCAATTGGGCAGTTTTTGCTGTTTTCGAGTGCATCAGTATTTGGAAATAATATGAGTTTGGCTAATACCTTATTATGGGTTGCGTTGACTGTAATTATTTTTGGGAATGGATTTTTCAAGCCTAATATCTCAAGTATGGTAGGGAGTTTATATCCAAAGCAAGAAAAATCTAAACTAGACACAGCTTTCACCATTTTCTATATGGGCATTAATTTAGGTGCATTTTTAGGGCAGCTTATTTGTCCATTGGTCGGTGATGTAAAAGATGCTGGAGGGTTAAGAGATGTGCATGCGTTTAAGTGGGGATTCCTTGCCGCTTCTATTGCTATGGTGCTCGGAACTTTGGTATTTTATTTTTTAAAGAATAAATATGTAGTAAGCCCAGATGGAAAAGCCTTAGGTGGTTTGCCGAAGCATAATGATTCTTCTTTGTATGAAGAAGGTGAAGCACAGAAGGCTGAATTTTCTGTTACTTCATTGCTTGTTTCTGGGGTTGCTTTTATTGCCTTGTTTTTTTTATTTAGATATTTGTTGGATGGAACAAATCCTATTAAAACAATAATTTATCCAATAATTTACTCATTAGGTTTAACATTGGCTGGCTTAATCATTTCCGATAAATCTTTGACTAAGGTTGAGTTACAAAGAATATTGGTGATTTATATTGTTGGTTTTTTTATCATATTCTTTTGGGCAGCATTTGAACAAGCTGGTTCGTCATTAACTTTTATTGCAGATAATCAATGTGATCGAAATTTCTTTGGTTGGAATATGCCTCCTTCAATGGTTCAAATTTTTAATGGAGTTTTTGTATTTGCTTTTGCATTTCCATTTAGTATCATGTGGGATAAGTTAAGGGCTCAGGGAAGAGAGCCGCTTTCTACTTTAAAGCAAGCAATTGGATTAGGGTTGATTGCCATAAGCTATTTTATCATCGCTCATAATGTGAAGGATTTAGGTAATAATGGATTGTTAGCTATTAAATGGTTGATTTTACTTTATTTAATCCAAACTTTTGCTGAGTTATGTTTATCGCCGATTGGATTATCTTTGGTAGGCAAATTGTCTCCGAAGCGATTTGCATCTTTGTTATTTGGTGTGTTCTTTTTAAGTAATGCTGCGGGATATGCATTGGCTGGATCACTAGGTGCGCTAATTCCTGCAACAGGCGATAAATTTAGAAAAGCACAAGAATTGGGCATTGATTTGCAAGCTTTATTAGATAAAAAGATGGTTGCCACCAATGAACAATTAGCTTTGTTAAATGACAACCAAATAAGTGCAACGAATCCAGTTTTTGCAGGATTTGAAATACATAATTTGTATGAATTTTTTATGGTATTTGTTGTACTCACTGGATTAGCAGCAATCATATTGTTTTTATTGACCCCCTTATTAAGAAAAATGATGCATGGAGTAAAATAGAAAGCTCCATATGAATTTATTTAGCAAGTAATTTCTTTGCTACCGTAATGGAAATTCTTCAGTAAAAGAGCCCCTTCACTTCGAAGGGGCTTTTTTAATTTCGACCTTTCAACATTATCTGCAATAATAAATGCATATAATCACATGAAATGCACTTAATTTTGGAGGGTTAAACACGTTTTCCGCTGATTTTTTTGATAAAGAACAGGTTATCCACATTTATTTGTTGTTTATTAAGATATGAATTTGTTTCAAACTCTTTACAGTCAATGTTTTCAGGACTTTCATGCTGTGGATAAGTAGATTAAGGAAAAATTATGAATCTTGGTGGGTAATTGTGTAGTTTTGTGTGGTAAAATGTTTGATTTACCCACATGACAAAGTATTTAGGCGAATTTGAAGGTACAGTGGATGCTAAAGGAAGAATTAATATTCCTGCAGGATTCAAAAAACAGCTCCCCGAAGTAGAGGGGAAGCAGTATGTACTTTGTCGTGGGTTAAAGCAATGTCTGCTTTTATATACTGAAGAACAATGGGCAGTTAGGTTAGAAGAAATTTTGAATATAAATGATTCAAACACGGAATCTGCAGAATTGAAAAGTAATCTACTCCAAGGTGCTACTTATGTTGAGCCTGATAGTGCTGGCAGATTACAAGTGTCTAAAAGAATGTTGGATTATGCCAATAT
>JAGNOY010000193.1 GCA_017989935.1 Chitinophagaceae bacterium | reverse complement strand
TGGAATAAGCAAGTGGGTGATACAGTTAAAGCAGATGATTCTTTAGCCGATGTGGAAACTGATAAAGCCACCATGGAAGTCATTGGTTATACCGATGGAACTTTATTATATCAAGGTATTGAAGCTGGTAAAGCGGCTAAAGTAAATGAAGTGATTGCAGTGATTGGTAAAGCGGGCACCGATATAACACCTTATTTGAGCAGTTTAAAGTCGATGCCTGCCTCAAACGAAGCAGTTATTGCATCTACACCTGTGGCTTCTGAAACTGCCCCAGAAAGCGCGCAAACAGTTCAAGAAAATATTGGGCATGAAGAGCATGGTCGAATTAAAGCCTCTCCTTTAGCCAAATCTATTGCTAAAGAAAAAGGCATAGACTTGCATAAGATTAAAGGTTCTGGTGATGATGGCAGAATCGTGAAAAGAGACCTTGAACAAGTTCAAGAAGCAGCCCCACAAGCTAGTGCAGTGAAGTCTGCGCCTGCCGTGTCAATTTCATCAAACAATGTGGAAGATAGCTATATAGATATTCCTTTGACGCAAATGCGAAAAATCATTGCACAAAGACTCAGTGATAGTTTATTTACGGCACCACATTTCTTCTTAAAAACATCCGTACAGATGGATGCCTTGATAGATGCACGTAAGGATATGAATCAAATAAGTGCTGTAAAAATTTCATTTAATGATATTTTAATAAAGGCTTGTGCTTTGGCGCTTACTCGTCATCCAGAAGTGAATAGTAGTTGGATGGGTGAATTTATTAGGCAACACAATCAAGTACATATTGGTTCCGCTATAGCTTTACCGGATGGATTGATAGTACCTGTTATTAGACATGCCAATCAAAAATCTTTATCAGAAATTGCCGCTGCAGCCAATGAGTTGTACGACAAAGCACGAAATAAGAAAATTCAGCCAAATGAGTTTACGGGCAATACATTTACGATTTCTAACTTAGGTATGATGGATATTGATGAATTTACAGCCATCATCAATCCGCCAGATTCTTGTATTTTAGCTGTAGGCAAAATTCAAGCCACGCCTGTTGTAGAGGATGGTCAAATCGTAGTTCGTCAAATCATGAAACTAACGTTGAGTTGCGATCATCGCTTAGTGGATGGAGCTGTAGGCGCAAGATTTTTACAAACCTTGAAATCGTTTTTAGAACACCCAGCTTCGATGTTGGTATAAGGACAGTAAAGTCTTACACGTGACTAATCAAAGCTTTGGTGATTTTGAAATGTTCGTTGAGTTCTAATTTGGCAATAGCCTCAGACTCCCAAATAGGGATTTGAAAATACAGAAGTATGTGCTTATCAGCATGAATCGTTCTTTTTAAACTATACTGCATTTTTGGAAAAGCTTGTTTTAATAATGTCCAATAAATAGCAAGTGTATGCTTTCCTTTGATACGCCCATGTGTAAAATCGATTAATCTGCTTGAGATTGAAGACACTTCTTCTGCATCATCGACATACATCAATATATGCTTATCTAAGGAATTTTCGTTCCAACTTTGGATCCAATCTTGACTCAGTTGATTAACTATTTGTGGCGATAACATAGGGCATACTAGACAAAGAGCATGCCAAATAAAATACAATTGATTAAATTAATGCATTTTATATATTATTAAAAACTTATATATTTGTTAAACATAGCTTACCTCTACTCGATTAATTTTGAAGTTTGGGCTCACGGTCAGAATAGCGATAGCCTTTGTATGATTCAATTTTGTTGCATACGAAACCACTACTTTATTTTCAAAATAAGTAATAGCTGAAATATTGAATTTAAAATCAGGAAATTTATTCCTTACTAATTCCCAATATTCAAGCAATAGTTTTTTATCAGATAGCCTACCATGGCTTTCGGGGATTAGCCTAAGCGCCAAAGATGAAATTAGAATTACATCATCCTCATATTGTTCCATATAGGTTGAGACTGATAAATTATTCCAATCTTCAATCCATCGGGTTCCAATTTTTTCTGCGATCTCTGGAGTTAACATAAATACCAATTAATTGCTTTAGTTCAGCACTTCTTTAGCTGCAACCAAAGGCATCCCTTTAATTTCTTTGATGGCGGCATAACCACCTAATACATTTCTTAGATTATGTATGCCGTGTTTTTTTAGAATTGACGAAGCGATTACAGATCTATAACCTCCTGCACAATGCACATACAAATTATCTGTTTCTTCAAAATCACTTATTTTGGCTACATCTATCATTTCGCTTAAGGGTAAATTAGTAGCACTTTTCACATGTCCATTATCAAATTCTAATTCCTTTCTAACATCAAGTACAATCATTTTAGGATCATAGTTTAAATCCATTTTTACTTCATCAGCTTCTACATTGATGATAAGATCAAGTTGCTCACCTGCATTTTTCCAAGCCTCTACCCCACCTTTCACATAGCCGATAATTTGATCAAACCCCACTCTAGTGAGGCGAATTAGTGTCTCTTCTTCCTTTCCTTCTTCAGTGACCAACACAATTTTCTGGTGAAAAGGCAATAAAGCACCAGCCCATTCAGCAAATCTTCCTTCTAACCCTATACTAATAGATGAAGGAATGAATCCTTCAGTAAACAAGGTGGCCTCACGTGTATCTAGCAAAATAATATCAGTTGCTAATAATTCCTTCAATTCTTTAATCTCTATTCCTTTCAAACCTTCTATTTTTATTTCATGTAAACTTTTATATCCTTGTTGATTCAATTTCGCATTGATGGGGAAATAAGCTGGAGGTGTATTTAACCCGCTTGTTACCGCTTTGATAAATTCATCTTTGCTTTGTGGTTTCATGGCATAATTAGTTTCCTTCTCATGCCCAATAGTACTGAAAGTATTAGGGCCTAGGTTCTTACCGCAGCTTGATCCTGGACCATGGGCTGGGTATACTAGCACATCATCTGGAAATTGTTTCAATCTTTCTAATGACTCAAACAAATACCCTGCCAATTCTTCTTTTGTCAAATTTCCACTAAACAAATCAGGGCGGCCCACATCACCTACAAATAAAGTATCACCTGTAAAAACGGCTTCAGGCTCATTGATATGATCCATCAGCACATAACAGGTAGATTCTAAAGTATGTCCAGGTGTATGCAAAGCCACAATGCTTATTTTACCTAGGTCGAAACGTTCATTGTCTTTAGCGGTGTATTTTTCAAATTCAGTTTTAGCATTAGGGCCATAAATTATTTTAGCGCCGGTTTGATTGGCTAAATCAAGATGACCACTTACAAAATCTGCGTGAAAATGGGTTTCAAAAATATATTTGATCGTGGCATTTCTTTCCTTGGCCATTTGTACATAACGGTCTGTATCACGCAATGGATCTATGATGGCAGCCTCACCTTCCGACTCGATATAATAAGCAGCTTCTGACAAACATGAGGTATATAGTTGTTCGATATACATAAAATTCAATTTAAGAATTATTTCTAATTAAATGATTCGCATTTGCTTGCGTAAGACAAGTTAAAGTCAAATCATTGATGCAAACATGTGTTGGCAAATTACACACATAATAAATTGCATCCGCAACATCTTCTGGGGATAAAGGCTTAAATCCTTCATACACTTTGCCTGCTTTTTCTTCATCGCCTTTAAACCTTACAAGGGAGAACTCTGTTTCGCAAGCTCCTGGATTAATCGAAGTTACTTTGATGCCATAAGGTAAGAGATCAATACGCATACTTTTACTTAAGGCATCAACTGCATGCTTACTGGCACAATACACATTCCCATTGGGATACACATCCTTTCCTGCAGTAGATCCAATATTTACAATATGTCCAAATCCTTGATTCTTCATAAAAGGAATAATCTCTTTGGTCATGTATAGCAAGCCTTTCACATTGGTATCTAACATCAAGTCCCAATCGGCATATTCACCCTGATCAATGGCGCCAAAACCTGCTGCTAAACCTGCATTATTGACTAGCACATCAATTGTCGAAAAAATATGCTTATCGATGGAAGATATTGCAACTTGAACTTGTTTTAAATCGCGAACATCAAAAGCAAGGGTTTGAACCTGAATTCCATATTCTTGTTGAAGACTTTCTTTTAAATCTTTAAGTCTTTCTTCTCGCCTGCCTGTTAATATCAAATTCCATTTATTCTTTGCAAATAACAACGCTGTACTTTTTCCAATTCCGGATGTTGCTCCGGTAATCATTGCATGTCTAATCATACTTTTCCTTTATCTTAATAATGTAACATCCCCTTTGACTGATACAGCTTTCCCATTCATATCTGTAGCAGTGATTATCCAAAAATAAGTGCCTATTTCACATAGTCTATCATTCAAATATCCATCCCATCCTTTTCTGAAATCGAGGGTCGAAAATACCTGCTTACCCCATCGATCATATACTTTAAAAGAATTTAATCGTTTGTATCCTGCGGCAAGAATTTTAAAGAAATCATTCGTGCCATCACCATTTGGCGAGAAGGCATTTGGTACAGTTAAATAAGGCCCATTCGCAACAGTAATCACGATGGTATCATTTCCGATACATTTATTCGAAGTAATTCCTTGTAGATAATAAACATAAGTGCCTGTATCAGAAAAAACAGCTACAGGATTAAATATATTAGTATTACTTAAGAAATTAGGTGGTGACCAAGTATAATCTTGTGCACCCGTGCCGTTGAGTACTATCGGCGTGTTCTTTATAATGACAGTATCATTTCCAGCAAAAACATGAACAACAGGAATGGGCAAGGTTAATTTAGCTGTATCTCTACAACCAAATTGATTTCCAGAAATCATTGTCACTTGATAATTTTTAGATACATTGGCAAAAGTATGGGTCGGATTTTGTAACGCACTTGTGCCTCCATCATCAAAATTCCAATTCCAAAAATTAATATTGTTGACCGTAGAAGTTGACTTATCAAAAAATGAAATTTCAGCTTCTGGACAAAGCAATCCTTTATAGTCGAAATCTGCTTTAAAGTCAGGATATACTTTAACAAGCCTTGTGATACTATCCGGACAAGTTGATCCAGCATTGACTA
>JAGNOY010000011.1 GCA_017989935.1 Chitinophagaceae bacterium | reverse complement strand
TGACCTTACCCCGGGGAGGAACTGGACGCGGAATGCTGACACTTATTAAACAAGGTAATCTAAGTGTGTCGGTTACCTTCTCACAACAACTACCTGAAACAGTTATGATGGTATGCTATATGGTATGAGTTATGGAGGCGGTACTTCAAGTCAAGGGACGATTTTTCAATACGATTACATTAATAATATTTATACAAAAAAAGTAGATTTAAGTAATGCAGCTGCTGCCTATGCTTTTGGCGATTTAATAGAAACCTCGCCTGGAATTTTACATGGAGTTACGCCTTTTGGTGGTACTAATTTGCAAGGGGCATTATTTGAATATAATTTTGTATCGAATAGCCTTTCTGTAAAACACAATTTTGTAAACGCAACAGGAGTAGTCCCTTATGGCTCTTTATATAAAGCAAGTAATAATAAATTGTATGGCTTAACTAATGGCGGAGGGATAAATAGTAATGGAGTTGTTTTTGAATTTAATATAGCTACTAATACCTATTCGGTAATACATCACCTTGCATATATTGATGGAACGCAAGCCCACAGTACTTTCATGGAAGCTAATAATGGTAAATTGTACGCGCCTATAAATGGAGGAGGTACAAATTACCAAGGTACAATTTTGGAGTATGATTTTAATATAAACACGCTTACAAAGAAAATAGATTTGGGAGGAGCCGCAGATGGAGCTACTCCACAAGGAAGTCTTACACAAGCTAGTTTTGATAAACTGCTTGGGATGACGAATAGGGGCGGGGTAAATGATGAAGGAACAATTTTTGAATACACCTACTCAACAAATACTTACACCAAAAAAATAGACTTATCAACTGCAATTGGTAATTATCCTTCCGGAGCGTTATTAAAAGCAAGCAATGGATTATTTTACGGGCTTACAAGTCAAGGCGGGACTAATAATGTAGGTGTTTTATTTGAGTACAACTATGCCTCAAATATTTATACAAAAATAATAGATTTTTCGAGTAGTATTGGTTCTAGTCCAAGGGGAGGATTAATACAAGCCAATAATGGAAAACTATATGGCGTTACTTACAGTGGTGGTGCAAATGGAAGAGGTGTTTTATTTGAATATGATATTACTACCAATATATATTCTGTTTTACATCATTTCGTTTCAATCACAGAAGGGCAATTTAGTTATGGCGGATTAATGCAAGCAACTAATGGAAAATTGTATGGCTCAAATACCGGTGGTGGTGCGAATGGCGATGGTGTTTTGTATGAATTTGATATTACTACAAATACCATAACACCAAAAGTGAATTTCGATTTTTATGTTACTGGTGGCAGTTTTTCTGGCTCCATGGTAGAAGCTGATAGCGGTAAATTATATGGCACACAAGTTAGTGGTGCTTCTCAAAATACAGGATTAATTTTTGAGTATAATTTTAATTCCAATGTATATACTATTAAAAAAGAATTTCCTCTTGATTCAACCAATATACTCTCTTTACCTACTGGCACTTTAGTAAAATCTAAAAATGGAAAATTATATGGCATGACCCAAGATGGCTGGTGGCCTTCTTATTACGGCTTTTTTGGCGGCATATTCGAATATGATATTTTATTGGATACATTAATTAGTAAAATTAATTTCAATGTCGAGAATGGGAAATCCCCAAACATTAATAGTTTGATAGAAATAAGCTTACAAGAAATAAAAACAGAAAATATCCTTTCTTATACTTTTTGTGCAGGAAGTAGCCTTTCTGTACCTTATACAAAACAAGGTATATTTATGCCAGGAAATACTTTTACTGCACAGCTTAGCGATTCTCTCGGTAGTTTTGCTTCACCCGTAAATATTGGCTCAATAGCCTCTTTAAATAATGGCTCCATCGCTGCTACAATACCAAATAATACACCTAGTGGTAGTAATTATAAAATAAGAGTGGTATCTAATTTGCCAGTTACAAATGGCAGCGTTTTAGATTCTAATATTACCATCAATCCGATTACCACCACCACCACAAATATAAGTGCATGTAATTCTTATGTATGGCCCGTGAATGGCAATACATATAATGCAAGTGGATCCTATACTTATGCTTCAGGATGTTCAATTGAAGTATTAAACTTAACCATTACAATTGGACATCTTGTGTTGGCTACATCAGGAAATACTTCATCACTTGTGGGCACAAATAGTATAACGAATATATTGGCAAATAATGCGATTCAGTTTTCATTAGCGTGTGACGATGCAGCTACATTAAGTGATGATCCTTCTGGTGTAGGTGCAGGTCTTACAACACTAACAACTACTGTTGAAGCCAATAATTTAGTTGGACCCAATGGGCAGGTTTATGCACCACGTCATGCGGAGATTAGTGCAACAAATAATGAATCTGGTTCAATCACGCTTTTTGCAACACAGGATGATTTTGATGATTATAATGCAAATAATGGATCTCTATTAGACATGGATTTGAGTACAGTTAAGATGGTGCAAGTGATAGGTAATTTAAATTCTGGAACCATCACTGCTATCCCAAGTTCAGCCATTTTTAATGCTGGATTAAATCGCTATGAAATTTCAGCAAGCACCCCCAATATAAATGGAGGATATTATTTGTATACAAATCCATCATGTGCTTTAAACATGAGTACCATTTCATCAGGATCTATTACACCAAATAGTGCCATGCTTAGTTGGACTGCAGTACTTGGTGCTATAAATTATGAAATTCGTTTTCGTGTGGTGGGTTCTTTAGTATGGAGCCACACTACCACAGCAGGACTTAGTAAAGGCATCAATGGTTGTTTGCCTGCAACCACGTATGAGTACCAAGGAAAGGTCAGATGTTCTGTTTCTGCATCAGGTTTGTGGGGCGCTTTAGGAACATTCACAACAGCTCCGTCTTTATGTCAACCCCCAACTGGATTAACAGCATCGTCAGTAGCCTCCACCACAGCCATGATTACTTGGAATGCTTCTTTAAATGCCACTTCTTATGTATTGCAATTTCGTCCAATTGCTAATCCTGTAAATGCATGGCTTGGCGTGGGCGGTAATTTTGGGACATCTCGATTCTTGCAATTATTGTTGAGTGATACTTTATATGAAATTCGTATTGCTAGCTGGTGTGCATCCTCGGGCACATTAAGTGCATGGAGTGCGCCTATTCAATTTGCAACTTTACCCAATCCATGCACGATACCAAGCAATATTCAAATCAATACAACTTCAACAACTGCGAACATAGTCTGGGATATAGCCCCTTATGCAACTTCATATATTTTAAGGTATAAACCTACAGATTCCATTGGGTCTTGGTTTAATGCAGGTTGTGCAATTAATCATAGAGTCTTGACAAACTTGACTCCCAACACTTCGTATGATGTAGAAATAAGAAGTGTTTGCTGGGCAACTGCAACGATGTCTGATTGGAGTACTCGTCAATTATTCACCACATCTATTTTGCGTCCAAATCCGACGCCGGCTGGTTTAACCGAACCAACAGCCGCATTCAATATTTATCCTAATCCTACTTCTGAGATTGTTTATGTAGAATTGTATGCTACAGAAGTTCAAACAACTACTGTAAAAGTTTATGACTTAACTGGTCGTTTGATGAAGCAAGTTGTTTCTAAAACTGCAGCTGGTGCACAAAAAATTGAAGTTAGTTTAGGCGATATTGCTTCAGGTATGTACACAGTTCAAGTATATGAAAACAATAAATTGACTCATATTAGCAGAGTTAGAAAGAATTAGTGCACTAATTTCAATTTTACATTAGATTCATACCTTTTTTATATAGCCGCCTCGTTCGTTTGAATGAGGCTGTTTTTTGATCAAGGAACTTGCAGCCCTGATAGCAGTGGAAATCTTTTTTCTTCTTCAATCTATCTTTTCCATGCAAGCACCCTAGAAAAAAATTGGAACGGATAGCAGGAATAGCTGCCCAAAAAGAAACTTTGACAAGATGAAGCGCACAGATTTGAAAATTCATTTGATAAATTGAGTAACTTCGATTAAAATTATTTGTATGCAAAAAATTATTCTTGGATTAATATTAATTGCAATGAACACTAATTTGTGTGCACAGACCCCTATTAGTGTGCAAACTGGAAAGTGGAGTGGAATTTTTGAAGCACCCTTATTTTCTTCAACTACAAAAGAAGATATTGGGATAATGAATTGGGATATTTCATTTCAGACTATACATAATGAAGAAGAAGATCAACTAGGCATGGTTCGTGAATTGAAAGAAAAGAAAAACGAACTGAAAAGAAAGGCTGCTTATGCATTATCGGCCGAAAAGGGTTTGAATAAAACAACAGGAGCTAACCCCACTATTGGCACAAATTTTAAGGGGAATGAATTGAAATCATGGACACCAACCGATAACACAGTGGCAGTGTCAAATGGAGGTAAAATCATAAGTTGTGTGAACTATGGCATTGAATATTATGATACAGCGGGTAATTATTTTTTGCAGAATCAAACATGGTCGAATTTTGTAAATAATGCCGCTTTAAACCAAGCAAAATTTGATCCGAGAGTTGTATATGATCAGTTGCATGATCGATTTATTGTGGTGTTATTACATGGTTTTTCGTCATCAAAATCTAAGGTGTTAGTTTGTTTTTCAAAGACCAATGATCCAGTAGATGGGTGGAATATTTATCAACTATCTGGAAATCCTTATCAGGATAGTTCATGGACAGATTATCCGACGATAGGCGTATCTGATGATGATTTATTTATTAATGGAAATAGGTTTGGGGATGCACCGAATTATTTATTTAAGGGCACCTATATTTATCAAATTTCTTTGAGTGAAGGCTATGTTGGTGCAAACTTGCAATATGGATTATGGAATCAAATCTATACACCAGGAGGCTTGGAAGGCCTCACGCTTTATCCTGCTGCTGATGGACAAGGGCGTAGCATGAAGGATAAAATGTATTTTGTGCAATTGATGCCTGATACAGGTTCTCATGTGTATTTATATACCTTAGAAGGAAAGTTAAAGTCATCCACTAAAACACTCACAGCAACACAATATAAAATTCCTTATTATGAATTATGTGGAAATGCTTTTGAAAAAGATCCTACAACAGGCGACATTGATTCGTTAAGTACTGGAAGTGCTTGGACTCAGAATGCATTTTATAATCATAGGCATATTCATTTTTCTTTTACAGCGGATATTGGTAATGGTTGGTGTGGTGTGCATTATGGCAGAATATTATTAGATTCTGGTCGCGTGGAGGTTCGGTCGATAGGTGAAGAAGGAACTGATTTGGCCTATCCTGCCGTGGCTTCATTTGGATATGATTCTTTAGATCAAGGGGCCGTAATAGCTTATGTTCAATCGGATACCAATCATTTACCTAGTGTAGGAGTGGTGAGTATTAATGATTCACTTATTTGGAGTGGAAGACAAACCGTGAAAACAGGAGATACATCTGTTAATATTTTGTACCCCCCTGCTTATGCCATTCAACCTGAGCGTTGGGGCGATTATACTGGCATTTGCAGAAAATTTAATAGTGCGGTGCCACAAGCATGGTTAGCGGCGGCCTATGCGACAAATACACCTCCAAGGCTAGCATCTTATGGTACATGGATAGCACAAATCATTACAGCAGATCCGCCTTTACCGCCACCTGTGCCTTCCTCCACAAGTCAAGTAGAAAATAGTACTCGAGCTATCTTATTTCCAAATCCTGCTTCTACTTTGTTTACATTAGAGTTTGAGAATGCAACACCAGGAAATATTCTAGTATCGTTATATGATATGCAGGGCAGATTAGTGAAGATTCTTTTTAATGATTTTTTAAAACAAAGTAGAAATAAATTATCTTTCAATCAACTGATGTTAGCTAGCGGAAAATATGTGTTGAAAGTAGAACGTGAAGGAAAAACGATGCTTACAAAAGCGCTCCTTATTCAATAGCAAAAGGACCAATAAAAAATCCGGTTTGGAATTTGAAATTTTGGTTGTTCTTTTTCAGGATGCCGTGAATTACAATATCTATTCGTCTTCTTAATCTTGTGCCATCTTGCGCATCTTTAATTTCTGTTTGTTTGATATCTACTTCAACCCTGACTTTATGAAGTCTTTTCTCGTATTGAGCTATCGCATATTGAATTGAATGCATAATAATTTCTCGTCTTCTAGAATTCGTAGATAAGATATCAAAATCATTGTCCCAAAAGAATGAACCATATTCTGGATCCATTTTATTTTCGCCCCATGAAGTAATGATCAGTAATTGAATATGACGGGCCACGCTTTCGTCTAAGGCACAACGTGGCAAATCTCTTTTTTGAAAGATTTGATCGAATTTGAGGGGAAATTTATAATAGCCTTCCATGAAATAAAATTAGAATAATCTTTTTTTGTATTCTATTTCCAAAGTGGTTACACAATTGTTTTCATCTCGATATACTTTTACAGATTTAATATCGACACGTTTTTTGCCACTTATTTCTCTGGCGAAATTCCCCCATGTGTCCCAATCTCCATTTTTGTGAACCTTGGTATTGATACCATTACATAAATAAGCATTCACTGCTTCGGGCATTATTTTACCATTTGTCACACTTTCTATCATGTTTTTAAACTCCATATCAGGAAGTACTCTCACTGGTGCCTTTTCTTCTTTCTTCGTTTCGATAGGTACAATTTCTTCAGTCTCTTCTTGAGGTTCTATCATTTTAGTTTTAGGTGACGGCATGGGCATAGGTGTTGGCATAGGCATTTGTGCTACTGCGCCTGCTCCGCTATTCATGTTATTTTGTTTGGCAAGTATGGTTATCGTTTTTTGTGCAGATCTGTTCGGGTCTCCATTTGTTACAACCTGAATAATTTTTGTACCAGGGGCAGGGAATGTAAAATTAACGGTTGCACCAGTTTGTGCAGGGATATCTGGGGTGTTCAATACTGTCCATTCCCAAACATTTGAGCCCTGTGATGCATCTTGAAACGAGACAACTTCACCTGCAGTGACTACTTCAGGCCCCATAATAAAAGGCTTATCACTTTTTAGGGCATCCATCATTTCATTGGTAGTTTGCGGCGAATTGATTACAATGATCTCTTTAAATTCTACGCATTTCTCATTGATTTTAACTTGAATGATATAGTTGCCAGGTTTAAGAAAGGCATGAGTTGTGGTTTGCGATTTCGAACTCAATGTACCATCTCCATAATCCCATTCGAATGTTTTAGCCTTTTTACTGACTGCCGTAAATTGAATGACTTCGCCAGTAAAAAATTGATCTTTAAAATGCTTGAGCGAAGAGGTCGTTGAGGTTTTTATGGTAATTAAATGACATTCAACATTGGTGGCGAATTTAAAAGCCAATAAGATTATACTGATGATAAGTACAGATAGAAAAGTAAATAAAACATTTCTATCAAGTTTCATGGTAAACCCATTTTCGTTTACACGATATTCATTCTTGTCAGTAGCCATCCTATCGTTGATTTTGATACATCATTAAAGTAGTTTGCATTTGTGTTTTTTGCTGTTCACACATATTCAATTGCATACGCAAATCATTGAGTTGTTGTTGCACAGAGCCTAAGTTAGACTCAGTGGCGCTGCTATTGCGTAAAAGTTTTTTAGCATCTTGTAAAGCAATTACGGTTTGAATGGCTGTCTCATACATTCGTTTGTCTCGAATACTATCGCCACTTACCAAACTACTCATTACCTTCACTTGGTCTCCAATTTTTCCTTCAATCACAGGGGCTTGTGCATTGGGTAGGTTGACAGAATCAAGGAGCCCTTTTGTTTCAGTTAATTTGCCTAAAAAACTATTCATGAATTCATTTTCATGTTCATAGCGTTTCAATTGACTTCTGAGTCTTTCGTTTTCTTTAAACGGCACTTGGTAGGCGAAAAACACAGCCAGTAAAAGTAGTGCGGCTGTAATCAGAAAGAAAACTAGAAATGAAGCGTAAGCATCGCTTCGTTCTTTTTTATTAAGGGCTTCCATATCTTAGATGTAAATTATTTAAGGTTAATCTGCAAAAAATCTGCGTTTAGGTTTTGGTTTATTAATATCTTCTACTGTTTGAATTTGTTCTTCTTTGACAAAAATATTGCTATCTTTTTTCTTACCGATGTATTCAAGATTGCTTAAGGTGTCAAATAATTTACCAAGGACTTTTACAAACTGAACAATTTTAGTTAGATGCTGATTTACATCATGATGTGTATAAGTAATATTAGACACGCTTGTTAACAAGGCTTCTAATTCTCCTTGGTTTAGTTCGCACCATTCCGCTAAGTAATTTAAAAGTTCTTCTTTACCAGAGCCTATTCTTAGATCAATGGTATTTTTTATCACTCGCGCTAATCCTACGGTGGTTTGTATCATGTGAATAGGCGATTCATGGGGAGCCGACCATCTAAATGGGGTGATTTGGCTACCTAAAAATAGAATCATTCTATCGCATAAAAATTGAACTAAATCAGACAGTTCGTTTTGTTGACTTTTCTTGAAAATCTTTTGTACAATTTGAGAACATTTCAATTCAAGCTTCCCAAAAAAGCTATCAAGTTCTGCATGAAAAGAAATCAGATCGATATGTGCAGAAACAGATAAGCAAGGCGGAATGTATTCTTCTTCAACCCTGGATTGTGCTCCATTTAAATGTACTTTACCCACAATCAGTTGATTGGGGTTGTTGAGGAGTTGTTTAATTTGGGTATCTGGTGTAATATGTAATTCATAAGAAGCTTCCGTAAATGGATTTCTTGGTGGATTTTCGAGCGGGTCTGGTGTACCCGAAGGTATTCTGTTAAATAAATTTACGGATACAGAAACCCAAAAAATGCCTTCTTCACCTGCTTTAGTGGCTTGTGTAGCTTCTAATTGTGTAAAGCTTTGTTCGAGATTTTGTTTGTGAATATTTATTCTAGCGCCGCCTAAGGTTACCGCATCGCAAAGGAGTAATGTTGCTTTAATTAGGTTTTGGTTATCAATTGTAATTTGAATATTGATTGATTCATTGGCATCATTGCAAACTAAACCATATTGTACAGGACTTAGTTTGATTTGTACTGCATCACGAATTCCATCAATGTAGGCATTGTCTGTGTCGATGAAATGAGATTTATTCATCTTCATGCCATCTTTCCAATTCACAGGGTTAAAATGTTTTTGGTTATACATTATTCTTTGTTTGTTTCAATATATCGTTTACAAATAATGACAGTGTTTTCTTTTATGCCATTGGCAAAAATGGGCGTTTCAGGATCAAACACTTTTCTTGCCTGATACCAAGTGGTTTTTTTCTCAAAAATCCAAGCATAGGGTCTGCCAAAATCACTCACTAACTCAATGGGTGTTTCGCTATGCGAATCGTTATAATCATTAATAAAATGATAGAACAAAGCGCATAAATCCATCCTTTGAGGAGCACGCGCTCTAAAATAAGTTCTGCTACCATCGCCTGTATTTTTTTCCATTTCAAAACCTATCACAATTAAATCGCGCATATCTTCATCATCAGGATCGGGCAATGGATTATGTATTGGGTAATACCAACGTTTGTATATCTTTTCTGGAATCAAAATTGCTTTTTCAAAAGACTTATGCACTAGTGTCGGAATAAAAAAACCAAAACCTGAAAGCAGCATAGGATAAAACATAAAGTCTGCATCTTTCAGAAAATACTCCATACTACCAAATACCACACTAATCAGTATCACCACTGATAAGGTATACAAAAATTCGCTAAGCAACGTTGTAGACTTTTTACTTGACCAAAATTTCTTGTACATGATATAAACATGTATAAGCCCTGCTAATAAAAAAATTAGCAAGAATAAAATATAGCTATTAAAATAATTTTCTGATAAGTAGGTAATTAAAAATATCGAAGAGCCAGTGCAAATAGACATGAGGCCTAAGTGGACTAAGGGGCCTTTGCCATATTGTTTAAAATCGTCTACAAGTTTGGATACCCCTACAAATACAGCAGCTCCGGCGGCAAATAAAGTTCCAAATAATATTAAAAAAATCTTAAGGCTCATCTGATGGGTTCTTTTTACAAGTCAAAATTATAGCCTAAAATAGGACTATTTTCTTTTTCAACTTGATTTTTATTAGTTACAAATGTAGTTTTTATTTCAGCTTCAAGTGGTGTGAAGCAATCGTAAAATTTTTGAAGTAGCAGATAGTATGGATTTTTAGGAAGAAATTGTTCAACTGAGAGTGATTGGCAAGGACCAATCATGAATTCTATTATAGGAATTGTTTCTTCATAAGTTGCACCAATCACACTATCTATCCCAAGTGTTTGATCTTGGGTTGACTTCATCTTGTCTTGACACACCAAAGGTAGAGGCGTTTGATAAGTTAATACTTTCACGTCTTCAAGCAGAATTTTACTAAGTGCTTGCTGCATAAGTTGAATATGTCCACAAATTTTTCCAGCTCGAGGAAGAAATTCTAGCAATCTTTTAGAGGCTTCTAGGGGTAGTTTTGGATCTAATTTCCAGAATTGTTGTAGAAGTTGATTTTTTTCTGATAGAATGTGATAATAAAAATTCTTTTCATTTTCTTCGACTTGTACTTTTTGTTTGAAAAATTCATTTTCAAACGGTTGAAAGTATTTGCGTGCAATAAGTTCTTCAGATTTAAATTTTTTATGTTCTTCTACCATTCTTTGCACAGACTGGTTGCTACCTCTTTCTGATTGATGAAATAAGCCCTCCGGTAAAATATCATACAATCCATCTCGTGAAATACCAATTTCTAGAATTTCTTCGAATGAATTGATTTCTTTGATTTCACAATCCACGATATCTTTTCTATAGGATCTTTTAAATACCCCATGATTGCGGATGATAATTTGTTCTGCAAGAATACCTTTTTCATACAAACTCGCTACCAATACTTCTGCTTTGATATCAGCATTGTGTTGGTGAATGGCCGTTTGTATTTCTTTAAGTGATTCCATGAATGACTATGATTTAAAGCGGAAATATATAAGCAAAAAAAATAAAAATATTTTTTATTTAGAAATTGGTATGTTTTTAAATGGATTTGGCATGTTTTGAGCAGAAACTGGTTAGATAGGTCTATGAAATGCAGTACTGACAAGGTTTTCAGGAAATTGACATTTGGAAATTTGAAATAAACAACTTTATCTTTGTTTTGTTGAATAAAAAAAATCAATCAAACTTAATCATTAAAAAACAAATCAAATTATGAGTTTCAAAGCAAAATTTAAAGCCGGCAGCATTGAATTAAACGTGTTGTCTTGTCAGTATTCTCTTTATCAAGAAGTAGATCCAACTGGCCGACCTTCTTCTATTTCACGTGGAGGGCAAATTACCTTAACTGTTGAAGGCACCAATAGCACAGAACTTTTTGAGTGGATGTGTAATAGTTTCGAAAGAAAAGACGGAAGTGTGATCTTCATTAAAAGAGACAGTGATGCTACCTTAAAAGAATTAAAATTTAAAGAAGGTTATTTGATCAACTTCGCTGAAAGTTTTACTTCAACCTCTGGAGAACCCCTTCATATTGTATTTACGATCTCGGCCCAAGAAATTGAAATGGGAAGCGGATCTCACAAAAACGAATGGGTGTAAACGCCACTAAAAATTATTAACTATTTTCATTATTCATATTAAAAATTATATATCATGAGTTTTAAAGCCAAATTCAAAGCAGGAAGTATCGAACAAAATGTGCTTTCATGCAGTTATTCTTTATACCAAGAAGTAGACCCAACAGGTCGTCCATCTTCAATTTCACGTGGTGGCCAAATCACCATCGAAGTTGAGGGCACCAATAGCACAGAACTTTTTGAGTGGATGTGCAACAGCTTCGAGCGTAAAGATGGAAGTGTGACGTTTATCAAGCGCGATAGCGATGCCACTTTAAAAGAGTTAAAGTTCAAAGAAGGTTATTTAATTAATTTCTCGGAAGCTTTTTCATCAACAAGCTCAAATCCATTAAACATTGTATTTACAATTTCTGCTCAAGAAATTGAAATGGGAAGTGGATCTCACAAAAACGAATGGGTATAATTTAAGCCCAATTTATATAGAGAAGTGAAAAGCATCACTTCTCTATTTGTTTTTTTACTTAAGCAATATTGAGGAAAGACACTTATTCACGGATGTGTATTGCGGCAAGGATTGCAGTGGAAAGCCCGCAGCCCGAGAGGCAATACTACTCTTATGCTGTTTAGCAAATCGCTATTTGCCGATTCGGGCGAGGACTTGGAACGAAAAGCCTGTATGCCGCCCAAGATTGAATAAAACGCTGTAAGTTTAGCCTTAATTTGCCTATAAACATTTATTTATGCCATCAAACTCGTCTTCAGAAAATTTACACCCCGTTACCATCAAGGTGGGAGATGATCAGCAAGAAGTTGTTTTTGCCCAGCTTACGTTGGATGAAAAAATGCTTGAACCTGGACATTTTAGTTTTATTTGGAAAAATGAGTTTGGTGATTCGTATAGTAACGATCAGCAAAAATTTATTGAAGATTTTATAGGAAAAAGCATTTCAATACAACTCAGCGAAAGCTTTATATTTAAAGGCATTATTACCCAAATTGCATATAGTCAAAACGATGGACTCACCCAAGATTATCGCGTAAATGGCATGGGCAATGGGGTATTGATTTCGGATCATGTGCATTCAGCCTCGTATTATAAAAAAACGATATCGCAGATGGTAGATACTTGTTTAGAAGGCATACCATCTAACTTATTGTCTATCGAAAATAGTCCAAAAGATACCGCCGAAAAATTTTATACCGTACAATATGCAGAAACAGATTATAGCTTTTTAGTGAATTTGGCTGTAAGGTTTGGAGAGTGGTTTTATTACAATGGCGAGAAATTAATTTTCGGTGAAATTAATACGGAAGCTTATACCTTAGAAGCAGGGTCTGAGGTTACAGATATTGTATTTTCATCGGCCATGCGTCCTACGAATTTGAATGTAGTTGGTGTAAATTATTATGAAGGGCAGCAATTAAATGCCGCTGCAGAAGCGCCTTCACAATCAGGATTATATAGCACCCTACAAGATATGTCGAGCAGTGTGTATAGCAGAACTCCAGAGAAGAAGCAATATAATCCGAATTTTCCAACGCAACAATCTTTAGATGATTGGTCGTCGTTAGAACTTCAAGCTAGATCTTCTCGCTTGATTCAATTATCGGCTTCAACGCGTAATGCACAAATTAGAGTAGGAACAACGTTGGAAATTAAATTTCCGAATAAGTCTGAAAAATATATCATCACTCAGGTGAATCATCAAAGCAATGGATTGCAAGATTATAGCAATCATTTTTTAGCTTTTCCAGCGAGTATTACAATACCGCATTATACCAATCCGAGTTGGTATCCTAAGGCCCAAACTCAAAGTGCCTTGGTGAAAGACAATGAAGATAAAGATGGCATGGATCGTGTAAAAGTTCATTTTCCATGGCAACAAGATAATGCCAATACACCATGGTTAAGAGTACAAAATCCTTATGCAGGTAAAGGAAAAGGGTTTAGGTTTGTTCCGGAAAAAGAAGAAGAAGTAATGATAGGTTTTGAAAATGGCAATGCAGAAAAGCCTTATGTGATTGGAGCCTTATTTCATGGTGCTGCAACTAGTGGACATCACCATGATAGCAATCATATCAAAATATTCAGAACAGAAAGTGGAAGCCGGATGATGTTTAACGATCAAAACGGTTCTATAAAAATTACAGACAAAGCAGGTTCTTACATTTTATTAAATGGAGGGGGAGATATTGAAATTGTGGCTCAAGGCAATTTGAACATTACTAGCGCACAAAAAACAGAAATCACCATTGGTACAGATTTAAGTGCCACAGTTGGTGCTAAAGGCGATATTACTATAGGAGATAAAGCTGCTATAACCATAGCGAAAGATTTAACCGTAACTGTTGGTGCAAAAGTAGAATTGGTTGCCGGATCTGATATTAAAACAACTTCTGGTGCTGCCACACAAATGACTGCGGGTTCTAATTTTGAAGTTACAGCTGGCGCCAATGCAGAACTCACAGGAGGTGCTGGATTTAAGGCTACTGGAGGAGCTACCGCAGAAATTGTAGGGGGCACATCTGCCAAAGTGTCGAGCGGAGCTATGTTAGATTTAACAGCAGGCGCGGTTGCTAAAATTCAAGCCGCGATAGTACAAATAAACTAAGTAGAATTATGGGAATGCCAGCCGCAATTATGAACTCTTTTCACATGTGCCCTATGGTGACTCCTGCAGTGCCTCCCGTACCACATGTGGGTGGACCAGTTATAGCAACTACAGCCACCGTGCTCATTGGAGGATTGCCTGCAGCCGTGTTGGGCGATACCTGCGTATGTACGGGGCCGCCAGATAAAATCATTAAAGGTTCTGCAGGCGTCATGTTTGGAGGCATGCCTGCAGCACGCATGCTGGATAATACTGCTCATGGAGGTATGATTATGATTGGTTCTCCAAATGTATTGATCGGTGAAGCAGGCGGAGGCGGAGGCGGCGGAGCAGGTGGTGCTATGTCAAGAATGATGAATAAATTAAAGCAGCAAGGAAAAAAAGGCTTAGATGAGGTGAATAAAAAATCCTTGTTGGAAGCTGCAAAAAATAAAGATGGCCTAGCGCCAAAATCTAACCAAGACGATTTGAAGTCCATGTTTACTTTGGTAGACGAAGCACATAAAGGTATGTCAAATGTAGATTACCGAATCGAAACACATGATGGAAAAATTGTTACGGGTACAACCGACTCGAGTGGACAAACATCGCCACTGTCAGGCTACCTTCCAGGAGATTGTCGAGTCACTTTTCTTAAAGAATCTTAAGTATTTATGGCAAACGATTTTCTCAGCAATCAACAAGCATCTAATGTAGGTGGAGCAAACAATTCTCCAGGTGCCACAGGTGAAAATACTTTTCAGAATTTTAAAGAAAAGCAATTAATTATTTTAATCAAACCGGGGAAAGACGATGGCGGTTTTGGAGATAGTATGGCTGCTGCTGGAGGCATGATTAGTAGTGTCACCAGTAAAATAGATAGTGCAGTGAGCGCCATTGAGTCAGTAGCTGAATCTATCCCAGGCTTGGATTTATTTATCAAAGAAAAAAAGAAAGATAGTCAATCAGAAAAAGAGTATTGTACAGATTTTAAGGCATGGGAAACTGCCCTCAAGGATCAAGAAAAAAAAGCTAAAGAAATTCTATCTGAAAACAAAAGCACGGTGTTTGGATTTTCTGCGAGCACTGAAAGCGACATTAAAAGTGAAGCTGAAAAACTTAAAGATAAAATTCTTGATCAGCTCTCTGATTGGAAAGATTATACCACTTGGGTGCATTTGATAGGTGTTGATCAAGGAGGCAATGTATTGAATGAATGTTCGAAATTATTGGCCAAGGACAGCGAGTTTATGTCGCAAAAATGGCTGATCAAATCTGCCTTTTATGTAGGAACACCTACATATAAAAACAAACATCTTTTTGATACGCATTGTTTGAAAGGAAAAGGGAAACAGTTTTCGGTTGTGAATAAATTTGATTTGACCGATCAAGTCATTGCTTGTTTTGAGCCTAATACAGACTTAGTAAAATACATCACCAATAGTAACAGTAATTTATTGAAAATGACCATTGCTAAAATCAAGATGCGGGTGATTAAAATAATTGCTTCCTTACTGAAGGGCGTTACGATAGGTACAGGAGCCGGCGTGGTAGAGCCCATCAAGAAATTGGTAGATACAATTAAAGATGAAATTTCTGGTTTGATCGAGGATGTAAAATCTATGATAGAAGAAATTTTAGATGGCGTTAAAGATTTAATTGATTTAAGTGGCATTCCTGACATTAAACAATTTACTGAAGGATTTGGAAAAATACCTGATGAGTGCAAGAAAATTTTATCGGCCGAGTTAGATGATTTGATGAAGAAAATAGAGAAGGGCGCAAAAAGCGCTAACCTCGAAGTGGGCTTATCTGATCTCACTAAATTTTTCAATTGTTTATGTCCCTTAGTAGATCATTTATCAGCTGTATTTGAGAATATGAATTTGAATAAAGAGGCACAAAAAAAGTTAGCTCAAGCTGTTTTAGATAAAGTAAAAATAAATAAGGTTCATGCCTTAAAATCACCCCAAGGATTAACCTTAGATATTTCAACTATTGATCCTTATACAGAAAAGGTAAACGAATCACTTAAAGAGAAAAAACCCGATCAGGTAAAAACATTTATCGCTTCATTGCAAGCTTTGCTTAATACTGCTACTAATAAACATAGTGAGCTTGCACAGATGAATGATCAAGAAAAAGAAAAGATTGCAGACCTCGTATATCGTTTAACCTATCCTATGCTGACTTCGAAAAAAGAATTCATCGAGAAGTTGATTAGTTTTATTAGTGGTTTAGTGAACTTAAAGGAGATGATGAAAGATATTACTTTAAGCAGTTTAGCAGCCACTGCTGGAGGTGCCTTGCAAAAATTGTATTTATCTTTTCCTCCAGAAAAATTGAATGTATCTATCAAAAAATTTGATCAAGAATTTGATCGAGTAAAAAACTTCTTCGAAAAAAGAGGGTATGATATGCGCGCAGATACTTTATACCTTATGTACAATTCGCATAACTTAGTCATTAAAAATATGCCTGACAGAATGGCTTTTGAATTAGACGAGCAAATTGGCTATATCAACTATATGCACCAAAAAGGATATGATAATGACTTTCTAACAACTGGAAAAAATACCTATACAAAAAGCGGAGATACAGAAATAAAAAGAGTGATGCCTACGAATGAATTACCAGAAACACAATCAGCGTAACATGCAATATTTACTCTTTGATAAAGCCTTGCATGACGAATATACATTTTATGTATTGACTCAACAATTTCCTGTATTTGAATCACTCTTTAAGGAAACTGAGCATGAAAGTTTAATAGAAGTAGCGCCGTATATTTTTGTGATCGATCAAAATTGGAAGCAGCAAATAGCTTCTATCCCTCATGCGAAATTTGATTCTTATTTGATTGTTGAATCAGAAAAAGAATTGACTGCATTCAGAAAACATCTACAGCAATTTATCTATCAACAAGTTGAGGGGAAAAATTATTTTTTCAGAATTTGGGATGGCCATGTGTTGGAGAAATTTTTACCCACATGCAATTTGGAGCAATTGCGCATTTTTTACAAAAATATCGAAGCCATCAGTTTCGAAGATATTGTAGGGAAAAAGCAATTAATATTTGAAGTGAATCAGGCAAAAGTGGTGATTAAAAAAGTACTTATCGAGGAAAAAATTCAGGCAGCAATTACTCCTCAAGAACAAGAAATACCAGTACCAAAAATAGAAGGCAAGCAAGCAAGGAAATGGCTATGAGAACAGAAAGATTAAACAGATGCGTGTAAAGGAAACGATCACTTTGAATGATCGACAGTTTGAGGCCAATATGGACCCAGAATTGATGAACAGCCATATGCGTCATGTATTAAATATAGTTTTAAAAATAAAGCTTGTACAGAATGGAGGTATGCAAATCAATCATGGCCAATGCATATATTATCAGAATCACTCGCCTTCAAGTTTCGAATTGGCTTTAGAACGTGTTGTAGGTTCTACACAAGATTATGATGGAGATATTTTTATGTTAGAAGATTGGGATCAAAGAGAATGGATAGGCTTTTGTGATTTTTTCGAGTCAGAATCCACAGCCTTTTGGACCAATAGATTTTATTTGAGCTCGTCTAATCCCATATCGTATGATGATAGACAAAGATTAGATAATTATTATAATGATGCTGCCGCAAGAAGACATTTTCCTCAGCCTGTATTTAATGTGCAATGCAGATTTCGTTTGCAGTTAACCGAAGATGAACACCTTGCAAACAAAGTGATTGATGTATATAAAATTTCTTCTAGCGAATCTGGACGAAGACAATTTAGGGCCGATGACCAAAGCTATACTTTAGATAGTTTAGAAGAACATGTACATAGAATTCCTTCAGCTAGCTTTTCTACACCAACAAGTGAAACCTATACATCCCAAAGAACTTTTCTTCATGAGGTGGGGCATGCCCTTGGATTGCAACATGTGGGTATTTCTGCTCATATTCCGGGATGTTATATGTCGAATGATGGCGATAAAATTTGTTATGGAATTTCGTATGAGCATAGCCACAATATTATGGGTAGAGGAGAAACTTTAAGTTGGCGAGAGGCCCTGCCTTGGCGTACAGCATTAGGACAATTAACCAATACCAGACCAGATGATTGGGAGGTACATCAAATATAAATTGAAGGAGTAAAGACTAATTATTTTTGGGGTGGCAGACAGGCTATCGGCTTGTACTCCGCACGCCTACCTCCTTGGGGTCGGTATTCGTTTGCGGGGTATCGCCTCTATCCTTGCCACGGGCTTTGTCTTCGAGTGTTTATTTTTTCTTCATCCCTCATGGTGCAATCGTCCGCTTGTTCCGTTTTATTGGTAGCGTCCGCTGACGAGAAACAGCAACAAATATGAACAGTTCATCATTCCCTGCTAGTCCAATCAAGATTCTTCAAACTAAAGCGAATAGGGTATACAAATTAATTGTAGTCAATATATTAAATTTCAAAAAGGTTCGCTCTTTAGCTTTGAATTAGCCCAAGAAAATGTTGCAGGTCATTTACAAGATTTTGAAAGAAATATTTTTATGTTAGAGTTGTGTAACATTCCTGCAGGTAAACTAGACTTAAAAATATTCAAAGAAATTTCTTAATTTTAAAAAAAATTATCAATGACAAGTGCTGATGCATTACGAAATGAAATAATTGGAAAGCTGCTGACTATATCTGACAAATCATACCTTTCTGCTATAAACAGAATTGTAGAAACTAGAAGTGATAGAAATGATGTAGTTAAGTTAACTGAAGAGCAGAAGTTAATGCTGGATATGAGCAACGACGATATCAAAAATGGACGCACAGTAAATCAGGTTGAGTTAAATAAGGCTGATCTACTATGGCTAAAAGAATTATAGAATGGACTACAACTGCTATTCGACAAAGAAGATCTATTCTAAAATATTGGACTTTAAGAAATGGCTCAACGATCTATGC
>JAGNOY010000192.1 GCA_017989935.1 Chitinophagaceae bacterium | reverse complement strand
AAAACATTGAACGAAATTTTTATCAGTAACTTTTTTACCATAGTGGGCAATGAAAAGGAACCTAAGGCCAAATTAAAGATTGTATTTGAAATTAGTATTCCAGATTCGGTGAATGTAGATATTGAGAATAATTTTGGTAGCTGTAAAGTGGTGAACCTACGTGCACGAGGTAGTATCAATCAAGATTTTGGTAAGGTAGATTTAGTGAATGTAAATGGGAACTTAAAAATTAAGGGAGATCTTTCAGAATTAAATATTTCTAAGTTTAATGGCAGTTTAGACATTAGACATAAATCTGGAGATATTATGGCAAGCGATGTAAAAGGCAATTTATTGTTTATTCAGAATTCGAATGCTAAAATAAATTTAAGCAATATTGATAATTCGGTGAACGTAAAAATGTATTTGAGTAACTGCGAGTTAAAATGCAAGAGTATCAATTATAGTAAACATTCGGTTTCGGTTGAATCCTACAAGGAACCTATCATACAAGAAGGAAATATGCCCGTTGAGAAGAAAGGGGAATTATATTTCATTCATATGGAGAAACCGTTGCCAGGATTTATCATTAAGGCTAGTTATTCTAAAATTAATTTATAAAATCAACCACTTACAATAATAATAAAAACTTACAAAGTAAACACATCACATTATGAAACAGCATATCCTATTTATTGGCCTAGTATTGAATGTAATTCTACTTCAGGCGCAAACAGATTCTTTTGAAGTGAAGCAACATAAATTTATGAAAACTTATAATTTTATTACCATGGCTAACAAAGAAGAAACGAGTATCTTAAAATTGAAAATAATACCCTTGTTGCTGAATGGGGTGAGCAATAAAGTAGCTATTACATATGATGGCGTACCTATTATAATTTCTTATGAGAGAAAGATATTTCCTTTTTTATCCTATCAAGTAGAGAGTAAGAATATTATTTATTCCGAAAAGGATTATGATGAAAATCCTGTCATGGATTTTTTCACAACGTATCAAAAAGATAAGAGCGATTCTTTGGGCGTTTATTATGGGGCTTGGGGAAAATCAGCCCATAAGAAAATGATTTTTAATTCGAGTATTGCTGCGGAATTGAGATATTATTATAATGCTAGAAGGCATATGCACCGTAAGCATACAAAAAATAATTTTTCGGGTAATTACTTAGCATTTAGAGCCAGTAGAAATGTGTTACAAACGGGCTATGATTATTGGGATATAAGAACAAAGGAAGAAAATCCATTTTCTGATCATAATACCCATCCGTTTTATGACAATAATTTATCTTTATATTACGGGGCTCAGAGAAGGTTTTTGAAATACTTTTATGTTGATACGCATGTAGGTGTTTCGTATAGATATGGAGCAGAGAAAAATAAGCCGCAAGAGTGGAGATCTTTTGATCCGGGTGGTGGTAATGAAAAAATATATTACCCAACTAAGATGGATAATATAGCTAGGTGGGTGCCTTCTATAAGTTTGAGATTTGGCTTTGCTTATTAATAATAATTAGTATAGTTTGTCGTTATTAAAAAAAATAGTTATGAAAAAATTAGTTGTAATTCTTGTTGCTTTTATGGCATCTTGTAAATGCGAAAATGATGAGTTGATGTTGAATGGGGTATTATTGAGTAAGGTAGATTCTTTGCCTATAACTAATTATAGTTTAGACTTAGATTATGCCCAGCGAGTGAAAGGAGAACTTGGTTGTGGGCTAAACTTTCGTTCGATATCAATTCGGACAAATACATCAGGGGGCTTTATGTATAATTTGAAGGTTGCAACTAATGCGCATACTGTAAAAATTACCGGAAAGAATCAAGAGGTGTTGTATGATTCGGTCATTAGTGATAATTTAAAATTGTATGTAATGCCATGATAGGGTCCCCGAAACGTAACTCGACTTGGCGGGAATGAAAATTGGGGGCAATATAAAACTACTTGTTTAGAGCCAATGATTTTTATGAGCCATAGAAATCACTTGAGCCTTAGAATTGACATGTAGTTTGTTGTAGATATTTGAAATATGTTTGCGTACAGTGAGGGTGCTAATGTTTGTCATGGTGGCAATTCTTTTGGCATCATATCCATTCACCATGTGCAGGAGTACTTCTTTTTCTCTTTCGGAAAGTAAGGTGTCAATGAGTTCAGTGGGAGGCTTATGATCGCGGGCGTTTTGTTGACCTAAAAGTTTCAAGGTTTTGCGTGCGATAGCTGGGCTCATAGGTGCGCCACCAAATTCTAAGAGTTCTTGAATGGATGAATAAATGGTTTGATCGGATTCGTGTTTGAGTAAATAGCCTGCAGCGCCTGCTTGAATGGCTTCGAAAATATTATCGTCATCTTCGAAGACAGTTAAAATTATAAACTGCATGCTTTCGTGAATTGATTTGGCTAGCCTGATTGTATCAATGCCATTTAATCCTGGCATTTCGATATCCATGAATACTAAGGTGGGCAATTGTTGCAAAGGAAGCCCTTTAATGGATTCGAGAAATTCATGGCCAGAGGTGGAAACCAAAGACAAGTTTATATCTTCAAAACATTTTATTTTTTGAATAAAAGTATTTCGGTTAATGACATTATCATCAACAAGCGCTATGTTGATTTGGTGTTCTATTGTTTTCACTGTTCAAAGGTATAGGGCTAATTTTAAATAAGTAATACTTAATTTATAGTAGGCTGGTGTATGGTAACTCTTGTGCCAGTGGGTTCGAGAACTTCCCATTTTACCTGCAATTCACATTCTTTAGCACGATGCTTGATATTGTCAAGGCCTGTACCTCTATTAATCAAGTTGCTTTGAAAGCCTTTTCCATTATCCTCTATGGTAATGTGAATGAAGTCGGTGTTTATAAATTGAATATTTATGGTATTGCAATCGCTATGTTTGAGTGAATTCGTAAGGCACTCTTTTAGGATGAGAAAGAGGTTAAGTATTTTAGCTGGGGCTAATTCTATATCGTTTGTTATGTTTTCTTCATAATTGTAATTGACATTTGGGTAGTTTAGCATTAATTTTTGAGCCCATGATTTAAATCGGTCAGCTAATTTAGTAATAGGCAGGTGTTCGTTTTTTAATACCCAAATAGAGTCGCTGAGTTGGGTAACAATGCCTTGAGCATTTTCATCTAATTGGGAAATAAGCTGATTGTTGTCTTCGGAAGATTTGTCTTTTAAATATTTAATATTCGAAGTAATTGCTGCGGCATAAGAGCCAAGGTTGTCGTGCAAATCTGCGGCGATTCGCTTACGTTCCTTTTCTTCCGCTAATTGAACCGCCTTCAACGAATTTATTTTTTCTTCGGCTAATGCTTTTTCCATTTTTCGGCTTTGTACATGTCTATAATTTCTATAAATCAGCCAAGTCAGTAGGGCTCCAAGGCCAAGTAATATCAAGGATACATAAGTAGTATACCGACTTCTTATTAATTTATTTTCTTGCTGAATAATGATATTTTCTTTTTTTTGTAATTCGTATTTGGCTTCTAAATCAGCAATGGCTTTTTCAGTATTCGCTTCATACAGCGAATCTTTTAACCCTACAATTTCTGTAGAAGTTAGATAGGCTTTTTCATATTGTTTAGCTCCATGATAGGCGTTTGCTAATCCTTTTTTTAAATAAATGAGTTTATAGATATTACCTGTTTTTTCGGCTAACATAATGCCTTGCTTGGCAATTTCAATTCCTTTTAAGGCTTGGTTGTTGTATGTATAAAAGAAAGAAAGTACACCCATATCTGCAATGGTATAATGTAAATCACCAACCTTCTGCCTAAGAATCAACGCGTTTTCTAAATCTTTTTGCGCGTCATTTTTTTTGTTCATTTTCGAATAAATACCAGCTCTGATATTTAAGGCATTTGCTTGATTAGTTAGGTTTTCTAATTGTATTGTATAGGTTAACCCTTGATTGATAAATAGCATGGCACTATCATATCCTTCTCTTACTTTATAACAGGAGGCAATATTCAAGAAAAGTGAATTGACCATGGCCAATAAATTTTCATTACGAGTAAAGTTTATTCCTTTTCTTAACCAATTCACAGCTTCTCCTTCATTTTCTAATTCCATATTGGCGAGTCCTAAAGCTGAATATGATTTCATGATAGATAAGGTATCAGCTAGTTTTTCGCTTGCTTTGAGTAAATTAATGGCGGAATCCATCGCTAATTTGTATTGGTTGTCTCGAATAAGGCAGATGATTTTATTATACAATATTTCTAATCGAATGGATTCTTTTATTTGTGTATGGCTTGCTACATGTATTAAGCTATCAATATAAATATTAGCCTCTTTTGATTTGGAATTTTTTAGAAAAGTATAGGTGTAGAAATTTTTTAAGCGAAAGAAATCTGGGCTATTTCTTGCACTATTTTCAAGTCCAATTTGAACATACTTGCTTAAACTATCCGCAGAAAGAGAATTGAATTGCTCACATATTTTTAAGGCAACTTGTCCTTTATCTTTTTTTGATTGACTTACTTCGAACTCATTTTTAAATTGATTTAAAATAGAGGTTTGTGCGCTACTTTGGTTTAGACATGTAAATTGAAAAAGCAAAAAGAGTATAAAATTGAAGCGCATGTTTAGTTGGATTATTAGATAAAAATACTGAATTCACTTGATTATTTCATGCAAAAAGTATGAACGCCTCCTTAGGAGGAAAGTGACATTGTTGAGCAAATAAACGAAGGAGCAAAGTTGCTTGATCGATATTTTATCAATGGTCATGCTAATAGGCAGATTAATCATACTACAAATTGAGTATTTCTGTTTGTGTGAGAATTTAATTTATTTGTGCAAAATCAAGCCACATGAAAAAATGTTTTACCTTAATCAGCTTTTTGTGCATGATGATATTTGCGCATGCACAAACACTTGAGGAAATAAATTTTTCCCCTAACCAAACCACACCTTTGAATACATATACAACCGGTATTAATAACAAGGGCTTTGTATGTGGTTACTATGAAGCCCAAACTGGTGATAAAGTTGGCTATGTAATCACCCCGCTGGGGAAGAGAATTATGTTTCCTCCTGGTCAATTTCCATCAACCTATTCAAGTATT
>JAGNOY010000191.1 GCA_017989935.1 Chitinophagaceae bacterium | reverse complement strand
GGATTAACCATCAATCAAAAGAACGGCATTGTTCGTTGGGAGTGCAAAGTTACTTAGTATAATCAACTGCGCAGCTGGTAAAAACTTGATGCAAAAGTTGAGCAAAAAATCAAGGCTGAAGATTCTTGGCAAAAAAATAATCTCATCTACGCCACTTTTATCCAAACTCGCACATAATCATATTCGACATATAAAAACATTCGCCTGTGCTCAAACAGTGGATAAAAGTTTGGCTTCGATTTCAATATTTTTATATGCCTCGAATCTTAGGCCGACTCCTACTTAAGGACTTTATCTTCAAATCTATTTTACAACATGTTGGTAAAAGATAAATGGCAACAATGTTTGTTAGCCTTGAAAAGGTTGTTTAACAGATAATCATGAAAAGTCAATTGTTTATTCCAAACTCATCATTTTATTCTTTAGATTTATCTTTCTAAATCAATACGTATGAAACACAATCTAATTATGCTGCTTACTATTATTTTAATAAGCTTCTCCAATAAATCTGTACTTGCTCAAGAATGGAATACATCTGTACCTAAAAAAATCTTGATTTTACATAGCTCAAAGGATTATGCCACCGCAAAAAAAGTAGCCATAGAAGCTTCAAAAAAACTTAAATTAGAACTAAATATTAAAGACTTAAAACCAAACAAAAAAACAGGCTTAACCCATAGTGAGGCAGATTGCGAAACATTTGGTTATCCTTGTTATATTGCTAGAGGCGAAGGTGATGCCCAAAACAATTATTATATTTCCATCGAATATTCAAATGCCTATGAAGGATTTGCTCAAGGCTATTATATTGTGGTGGCAGGTATTGATGACCCCAATTCATCTAAATTAAAAACAGCATTAGCAAGAGTTAAAAAATATTATAAAACTGCTTATGCCAAAGGCACTAAGGTTTGGCATGGATGCATGCATTAGGAAAAGTCAAATCGACATACACTTTATTTTCAACATGCTCAGTAAGCAACGAAACACTCAACCGACTCCACAGCCCTAGCCCGGATAGAACGGATATCCCACGCGCCTCGCGTGGATAGCAGTGATAGCCGGAATAGCTCCGAAAAAAAATTAAGGTTGAAAATTCATGGCAATTTCGCAGAACATGCGCACGCCAATGCCTATTGCTTGTTGATAAATATCAAATCGATCGTTGTGCACTGGAAATTCAAATTGTCCTTCATGCGAAGTGCCTAACCTAAAAAAACAACCCGGAATATGGTGGGTATAAAAACTAAAATCCTCAGCAGCCATTCTTCGATCTAACTCTACTACCTGTTCGGTACCTAAAGTTTGGATAGCAATTTGCCTTGCTTGTTGAGTTGTTTCAGGATGATTGTATAAGAAAGGATAACCCATTGGAATCTCAACTTCTGCTGTAGCTCCAAAAGCAGCACAAATTTCATGACTATACTTTTTGATGAGTTCATGAGCCTTCATGCGCCAAGTTTCATCCATACAACGTAAAGTACCTTCTATATTCACTTCAGAAGGAATCACATTACCGACATTGCCTCCTTGAATTTTTCCAAATGATAGCACTGAAGGATTCAAAGGATTATTGTTGCGTGAAATAATTTGTTGCAGTCCGACTAATAAATTAGCTGCAATAATAATCGGATCTATAGTTTGATGGGGTAAAGCCGCATGCCCACCTTTGCCTTTGACTTTGATATACACTTCATCGGCGCTTGCCATATATTGCCCTTCTCTGAAACCAACCTTACCATAAGGCAAATGAGGATATACATGTAAAGCGAAGATGGCTTGAGGCGCTGGGTTTTGTAATACCCCTTCTTTAATAAGCAAACTTGCTCCGCCTGGATGCTTTTCTTCACCAGGTTGAAAAATAAGTTTGATGGTTCCTTGCCAATGATCTTTTAATTCGTGCAAGATTTGTGCTGTACCCAATAAACAAGTACTATGCACATCATGCCCACATGCATGCATCACGCCTTTATTTTTTGAAGCATAAGGTGTTTCATTCCTTTCTTCAATGGGCAAGGCGTCCATATCACCACGAAGCGCTATTACTCGACTTGTTGGGTTTTTACCATAAATGATAGCCACTATCCCTGTGCTAGCTAAACCAGTTTGATGCTCAATGCCCCATTCAGTTAGTTGTGCTGAGATAAATTTAGCTGTATTAAATTCTTGAAATGACAGCTCAGGATTTGCATGGATATGCTCTCTGGTTTTAATCCATGAAGGCAAATATTGCTCACACAAGGAAAGTACCAAGGCTGAGTTATCGGCTGACATTGATATTTTTTATGGTTACAATATCTGGTACGATAAATGAAGCAGGAAAGGCACTACTTACTTTTCGCAAAAAAATTGAAGCGTCTTTTTTATCATCGAAATCGCCGACCTTAATTTTATAAGATGGCACATTATAAGACATATAAGATCTTGTACCAGGAAAAGCGCGCATGAAATTATTTTTGGCTTCCAAGGCTTTAGCTCTATCCGAGCCATTGTAAATAATCACACGAAATCCTTTGGCTGTTGTAATTGAACCTGTAACTTTTTTCTTCCCATCGGAAGAAACAATAGGCTTATATAATGGAATCTCTTTTTCGACTGCAGTTTTGGAAGCTTTCTCTTCGAGCTCTAACTTAGCCATAAGAGCTGGTCTCTTTTCTAGTAAATCCAACCGATTATCTTTAAAAATACGCACATTCTCGATAGGTATATCGAGTGTATCTTCAGTTGTGATTGCTTGTCCGAACATGGAAATACTCATGAATGAACAAACTACAATAAGAAATGAATATCTAATGTGACGCATAAGTTAGGTTCGCAAATTTACATGTATTCATGTCTTGAATATAATTTTTATCAAATAAAATTATTCAAATATCAAAAATTTCTGTCATTGAGTTATCCTTTGCAACTTTAATCATGAAAACTTAGCTTTTATATAAAATATTTTGAATTATTCGATTTGATTCCCTATTTTCATCTTATGAAAAAGTTTATTGGTCTATTTTTTTTCTTTTCTCTTCAATGTTTAACTAGTCAAATTCACGCACAAGCCCCGAACATTCTTTGGCAAAAATCTCTAGGAGGCACACAAGGAGACTACCTAGAAGTGATAAAACCAACAGCCGATGGTGGCTATATTGCCGCAGGCTATTCATCTTCAGCCTACACAGGAGATAAAACAGCTGGGTTTAATGGCATTTATGATTGTTGGATTATTCGCCTCGATGCCAATGGCAATAAAATCTGGGATAAAACATACGGAGGTAGCAATTTTGATGGGGTTTATGAAATTATCGAAGCCAAAGATGGAAGCTTTTGGGTAACTGCACAATCAAACTCACCCGATGATTTCGACAAAACTGAAACATGCCGTGGTGGGATGGATTATTGGGTGTTACATATTGCTGATAATGGCAATTTACTTTGGCAGAAAACCCTAGGGAGCAATAAACATGATTATTTGCAATCTGCCATACCTACAAGTGACGGTGGAATTTTATTAAGCGGCAGCACCATGGAATATTATGTTTCTGCAGACAAAAAAGATACTGGCTGCTATTTTAACTCATTAGTTCCCTACCCCAATGAGATCAACGACACCTCCAAAACAAGCGATATTTGGGTAATCAAAATTGAAGCAGATGGCAATGTAAGCTGGCAAAAATCCTTAGGCGGCCATAACAATGAATCTATCGGTAAAATTGTAGAAAGCAATCATGGCACTTATGTCATTGCAGCAACCACTTCTTCAAACACTTCATATTTCAGATACCCCAATTGCGAACGCTTTGATCCTTTTTGGGGTTATTCCGATTATTGGTTAGTCGAAATTGATAATCATGGTGTGCTCGTTGAAGAATCTAATTTTGGAGGCTATGATGAAGACAAATTAGAATATATGTCCAAAACCGCTGATGGTGGTTATATACTAGTAGGCAGCTCTAACTCTCAAGCCTCAGGCAATAAAGCCGAAGCCCCATATTACAATTATGATTATTGGATCGTTAAAGTAGATTCTAATTTAAACAAACAATGGGACAGAGTCTATGGATCCAATCAAATTGAAAATGGCAAATGCATTATACAAACCAAAGACGGTGGCTACCTTGTGGGTGGCTCAAGTGAAGGAGGCTTGAATGGCAACAAAACTGTTCCTGCCTATGGCTTAAAAGACTATTGGTTACTGAAGTTAGATGCGAACGGCATCGATCAATGGCAATATAGTATTGGAGGTAATAGCATGGATCGTTTTTCTTATCTAGGCGAAACACAAGATGAAAAAATTATCTTAGGAGGCACTTCTTTTACCAACATATCTGGATTGAAAAACACGCCTTCTAAAGGAGATTGTGATTTTTGGGTGTTGCTTTTAGACAAAAATCCTGCTCAAACAACCAATACCATTTCTCAACTCTTGGCAGATCAATTAGCAACTGTCTATCCTATTCCAGCGAACCAGTATGTGCACATAGATTTTATCAAACCAACGCAAAAAGCGATGGTGGTGATTTACGATATGTTGGGCAATCGGGTTAAATCCACTTCATTATCCGACACAAAAAATATGCTCGATGTGTCATTCTTAAATCAAGGAAATTATATACTCACCATTCAAGTTGAGGGCAAAATGCAATCACGAAAATTAAGCATCGTCAAATAATCGAGGGGCATTTCTTTCGAATGAATTAATTTTGCTTCCATGCAACACAACAAATACACCCTTGTAATAGGTGCTTCTGAAAAACCTGAGCGTTATAGTAACAAGGCCATCAAGATGCTCTTAAAATACAAGCATTCCGTATTGGCCATTGGTCAAAAAATTGGCCAAGTCGAAGGCATTCCAATTCAAACAGAAAAATCTCCATTCGAAGAAGTTGATACAGTAACTTTATATCTTGGTCCTCAAAATCAACCTCAATATATCGACTATATTTTATCCCTCAAACCACGTCGCATCATTTTCAATCCAGGTACCGAAAATGATCATTTTGTTGACCTTGCTACCAAACAACACATTCAATGTATCGAAGCTTGTACTTTGGTCATGCTTAGTACAGGCCAGTATGATTAA
>JAGNOY010000190.1 GCA_017989935.1 Chitinophagaceae bacterium | reverse complement strand
ATAAATGAGCCGCATGAATCGTAAATATTTTTACCACATTCTGTTCACTGATTGGAGCAAATGGAATGATTTCGGTAATACGTGCTAAGAACTCAGGACGGAAAAAGTTAGACATCTTTTCTAACATGTCATCTGATTTCGGCACGATACCTTTTCCAAAGGATTCAATAATTTGTTCAGCACCAATGTTTGAAGTAAATAAAATAACCGCATTAGAAAAATCACCTTCCTTGCCTAATCGATCATGCATTTTTCCCTCATCTAATACTTGCAAGAAGATATCAAAAACACTTGGATGTGCTTTTTCAATTTCATCAAATAATACAATAGCATAAGGCTGTTGTCTGATTTTATTCACTAACATGCCTCCTTCTTCATAACCCACATAGCCCGGAGGCGCTCCGTACAATAAGGCAGCCGAATGCTCTTCCTTGAACTCACTCATGTCAAAACGAATGATAGAATTTTCATCCTGAAATAAAAACTCAGCCATCGATTTAGCTAATTCTGTTTTACCAGTTCCTGTAGGCCCTAAAAAGAAAAACGAAGCAATAGGCTGTCCAGATTTATTAAGTCCCGAACGCGATTCTAAAATAGCTTCCGACACTGTTTTTAAGGCATGGTCTTGACCTACTACGCGCTCGCCTAAATGTTTTTCCATATTGATGAGACGCTCTTTTTCCTTGGTTTGTACTTTGCCAATAGGAATACCAGTTTTATTGGCTACCACAGCTGCAAGATCGGCTACCTCTACTTGCGACTTCGGCTCTAAGGAGGCCTTTTCTAACTCATCTAATATTTTTTCAAGATGCACGATCATCGCATTCGCATCAGGCAATTTTTTAAATTCTCCTTCTTCATTGAGTCTTGCCAATAATACAGGGCTCAAACTATGTTGTATTTCAAGATAAAACCATTGCAAACGATCTTCACTAGCGTCTTGCTTCATTTCTGCCAATCGAGTTTTTAAATCAGCTACATCATGACTGCCCGTATCCACCATCATTTTAGTGACTGCTAACGTACGATCAATCAAATCAATGGCGGCATCAGGAAGTCGACGCTCTTTAATAAAACGCTTAGCCAATCGTACAGCTTCAGGTACTACCTTTTCATGCAAGGTCAACCCATGATGATTTTCATAAACCTTCACCAAATCAGCAATCATTTTTTCTGCTACCGAAGTATCGGGTTCTTCAATTTTAATGCCTTCAAATCTTCGGTTGAGGGCTTCGTCTTTCTCTATACTTTTTCTGAATTCATCCACGGTGGTAGTGCCCACCATAGTTAATAAGCCTTTACTTAATTCGGGTTTTAATACACTAGCTGCGCCAGCATTCGGGTTTTGTTTATCTAATAAAGTATGTAATTCATCAATAAACAAAATGCCTTTGTCTAAGGATGTAATTTCTTGAATGATTTTTCTTAACCTATCATCAATTTCACCTTTGTATTGTGCCCCCGCAATTAAAGCCCCATTATCAATTTCGTAAATTTCAGTATCGCGCAAATTCACGGGTACTTTATTATGAATGACCGCTAAGGCAAAACCATCAAGCAAGGCACTTTTGCCCACGCCAGGCTCACCCATAATCAACACATTGGATTTTGATTTGCGACTTAATATTTCGCACATCTGACGGATTTCTTTATCACGACCAATAATCGGTTGCAATTTGCCTTCTCTGGCTAATTGTGTTTTATGCACACAATACTTAGAAAGTGCATCTATTTTTGCTGTGGAAGCCGCTCCGCCTGCTGTTGCAGCTTTCGAAGACGGGTCAGCTACTTTCAATCCGCCTTGGGACTGAATTTTATCTAATAACATAAACGAAGACAAAGGCAAGGTCTTCAGTTGTTCATAATTAAAACCTACCCCAGGTGTCACACATGAAATTAATAAAACTTCAAGATCAATTTCGTCACGATTGATTTTTAACCTGATATTGTCTGCCTCTCTAAATACAGCCTCTGCTTCTTTATCGGCATTTGGCATATCACTAAAACTGCTACCTTTTGGATAAGATTCAATTCTGATTTCAGACCATTCTTCAATATAATACACGTCTATGCCCTCAGCTTCTAATTTTTTAAGTAAGGGCAAATCCTTATGCAACAAGCCACGTAAGAGATGTGCAGGCGAAAACGTCGAATGCATATTTTCTTTGGCAAATTGTCTGGCAATATGAAGGACCTGCTTGACTTCTTCTGTTAGGACTAAACTATTTAATACGCTCATATGTTGTCAGTATTCGGAGTTGAAATTAGAAAAACAAACCTACTATAAATATGGTGTTTTAAATACGGTTATTGAGAATTCGGTCAAGTTTGTAATGTATTTGGTCAGATTCGGGTAGAATTTGGTAGGCTGAATGATCTATTTTATCTGAATCAAATAATTTGGGTGTTCCCACGCCCACCATGTTTACAGTAAAATTGTGCGCTGAGTGGGCGTGGTCGGGCTATCACTCCAATCCATCTCGTTTTGAAGAACGAGATGGGATTTCCGTTCTATCCCTAACACAAGAAGCTGCATAAAAATATGCTTGGTATATCAAGTCATGCATTTGACGAACATGTGCTTGGATATGTTATTTAAGTTATCTTTGAAGACTTCAACCATATATACATTGAAATTTATAGATTATCAATTCGAATCGGGTTTACAAGAAGGCCTTGATGCCATGCGATTCGAAAACCCCACGCCCATTCAAGAACAGGCTATTCCTGTAATTTTAGACAATAAAGATTTAATTGCTGTTGCGCAAACAGGCACTGGTAAAACTGCTGCTTTTTTATTGCCGATTTTGCATAAAATAAGCTTAAGCGGCAAATCAACTACTGATACCTTAATTATTGTTCCTACTCGTGAATTGGCTCTTCAGATAGATCAAACTGTACAAGGTTTAGCTTATTTCACAGGTATTTCTTCTTTAGCGATTTATGGCGGTGGCGATGGCATTGTATTCGAAAATGAAAAGCGAGCCTTAACTCAAGGCGCTCAAATTATTATTGCCACTCCAGGCAGATTAATGTCTCATTTAAATATGGGCTATGTGAAATTTGATCAGGTAAATCACTTAATATTAGATGAAGCTGATAAGATGCTAGATATGGGCTTTTCGGATGATATCACAAAAATTACGACGTATTTACCCAAGCAAAAGCAAACCTTATTATTTTCTGCTACCATGCCACCGGCTATTCGTAAATTAAGCGAAAGACTTTTAGTAAATCCCGTTCAAATTAGCATTGCAATTTCTAAACCAGCTGCGGGAGTTACACAAACAGCATATTTGGTGTATGATACACAAAAGAATGCGCTCATCAAATATTTATTGAAAGAAAATGCGAGTGAAAGTATTATTGTATTTTCATCGACAAAGCAAAATGTAAAAATCTTAAATCGAGAATTGCAACAAGCAGGTTTTAAATCGAATGCGATACATTCAGATTTAGAGCAAGACGAAAGAGAAGAAGTGCTTAGAAATTTTAAAAGCAAGAGAATACAAATTTTAGTCGCCACAGATATTTTATCAAGAGGCATAGATATAGAAGATATTGGTGTAGTCGTAAACTATGATGTGCCTGGGGATGCAGAAGACTATATTCATCGTATTGGTCGAACGGCCAGAGCAAGTACTAAAGGAGAAGCCATTACATTGATTAGCGAAATGGATCAACACAAGTTTCATAAAATAGAAGTGCTGATAGAAAATGAAGTAAACAAATTACCACTTCCAACTTTTTTAGGCGAGGGACCTGTGTATAATCCATTAGTGAAACCTAAGCGTACTTTTTCGAAGAGCAAAAATTTTAATTCGCGCAGACCCACTAGGAAAAACTAATTTCTCGGTGTGGTGTATTGCGGCAGCGATAGTAGCGAATACCACGCATTCCGAGAGGCTTAAGAAATGATTCGGTTACTAGATACTGAATAGCCGATTCGGAAGTGGAGTAGCAGCGGATAGCGCGTGTGCCGCCCAAGGAAATGAATTTAACTTAACTAATATTCCAGGATTTTTTTTCTATCAATTTAAGAATTTGTTCCTTCTTTCTGAAAGAAACATTGACTTCGTAATTGCCTTCTAAAACAAGATTGCCAGTTTTGTCATAGCGAATAATTTTTTCAGCATTCACCATATAGGAATTATGGCAACGAATGAAACCAAAAGGCGATAAAAGAGTTTCGTATTCTTTCATATTTTTAGATACGATAATTGTATTCCCCTCGGATAATCGAAATTTTGTATAAGTTCCTTCCGCTTCGCAATAGCAGATTTCGGAAATCTTTACATAATAAATGTTTGTCATGTCCTTTAAAACAATTCTTTTTTCAGCATCATGTTGACCACTTACATATTGCAATAAAAAGTGAATTTGTTTTTGTAAATCTTTCTGACGAATATTCTCTAAGGCCTTGTGAATGGCCTTTTGTAAAGCAATGGGGTCTATAGGTTTAAGTAAATAATCAATCGCGTTTAATTGAAAGGCATCAATCGCATATTTGTTATGTGCAGTAAAGAATATTAATTGAGATGTTGGATTAGGAATTTGTTTCATTAAATCAAAACCAGTGCCATCGTCCATTTCTACATCTAGCAAGATGATTTCTGGTTGAAACGTATTGATTTTTGATAGGCCATCTTCAACGCCAACGGCTTCTTCGATTTGTTCAATTGCTGGGCATAGCGTTTCTATCAGTTTGCGTGCAAGTGCTCTGATATGTTTTTCATTATCAATTATAAGTAGTTTCATCGGAATATATTAAGGGTAAAATTATTTCTACACAAGTACCGCGATTGTTTGCAGCGGGTTTAATGGTGTATTTGTATGGTTGATGATGTTTTAAGTTCAGTAGGTAAAACCTATCGGAAATAATTTGGGTGGCTCTTGAAATATGGTGTTGATGCTTGTGTATCGTTTGAATGCCGATGCCATTGTCAATTATCTCGATGTGTAATTCTTGGTTGAATAATTTGAAAGACACCTCAATTTTTCCATGATGTAAGTTTTCTTTCAAGCCATGTTCAATACTATTTTCAATAAAGGGTTGTAGAATCATTGTAGGTATCAGGATTTCTTGGGTATCTAGG
>JAGNOY010000189.1 GCA_017989935.1 Chitinophagaceae bacterium | reverse complement strand
AAAATAAACATATCCTAAGTAAAGAAGGAGCACTCGAATGGGTCAAGGCTGCAAAACCAAGTTTGCTTGTCACAGCCGGTGCCGGTGATATTGATCAATTGATTTTGCCTATTCAAGAAATTTTAAATCAACAATCATGAACCCTCGAGTAAAAAAAATATTGAGAAATGTCATGTTTTTGTTATCAATTCCCTTGATCGTATTTGCCTTTGTATTCGCAAATATTCGATCTCAAAAGGATGTCTGTCAAGGCCTAGATATACGTATTGTCAATCCAGAAGTCAGTTTTGTGAATGAAGAAGATGTCGTAAATGTAATCGAAGAACAGCAAATAGTACCTCTTAAAACTTTAGTAAAGAATATTAAAATTCGAGACCTAGAAAATAAAGTGAACGAAAACAAATGGGTGAAAGAAACAAATATTTATATCTCTACGAATAACATCATTCATATTCAAGTAGAACAAAAAAAGCCTGTTGTAAGAGTTAACCAAAAGGATAGTATCGATTATGCTTATTACCTTGATGATTATGCAAATGCATTAGCTTGGTCACCCGTATATTCTCCCAAACTTCCTGTAGTTACTGCACCTAAATTAGGATATAGTCGCAAAGACCTAAATACCAAATCAGATCTAGTTAAACTAGCCAAATTCCTTACTAAAGATACATTTTGGAATGTAGCTATCTCTCAAATAGATTTAATGCCTTCAGGCCAAATTCAGTTAATTCCTGTAATTGGAAAACAGATAATTCTATTAGGGGACATCAATGATTTAGAAGATAAGATGGCAAGATTATTTTTATTTTACCAAGAAGGTATGTTCACAGTTGATTGGGAAAAATATGATGAAATTGATTTACGCTATTTAGGCCAAGTGGTATGCAGAAATAGCAGAGGAGAAAAAATTTCAGAAGACCCTTATGGTGTTGAAGAGCAAAAAGAAATTAAAAAACTTGAAGTGCATTCAAAGAAATTAGAAAAAGGGGCTTCAACGTCTAAACATATTTCAAATACAACAACACATAAACCTTTGCAGAAAGAAACAAGTAAAGAGGTGAATTCTAAATCTGCTAAGCCTAAATCTGAGAAGAAAGAAAAATTAACCCACGCAAAAACAACAAATAAATCTAACTAAAAAATTATAAAATAGAAAGCATGCAACATCAACAAGTAATAAATGATACAGTAACCAAAGAGTTTAAAAACAATAATCCAGTTATTGTAGGACTTGATATTGGCACAACTAAAATTGCCGCAATTGCCGGTCGAAAAGATCAGTATGGGAAATTAGAAATACTTGGTTTCGGTAAAGCAGATAGCAGTGGTGTTAATCATGGTATGGTTTTAAATATTGAAGAATGTATTCGATCCATTCATATTGCTTTAGAAAATTGTTTGGCCAGTAATCCAAACTTGACCATTAAGGAAGTATATGTTGGAATCGCAGGACAACATATCAAAAGTTTACAAACAAGAGGTGATCGTGTACTTGCCAATATTGAAGAAGAAATTCGAAAAGAAGATATTGACAGTTTACTTAAAGATCAATACAAAACTTTTATTCCAACGGGTGATCAAATCATTGATATCATTCCACAAGATTTTACTGTTGACGCCTTTGGTGGATATACTTTGCAACAAGTAGTAGGTATGACCGGCATAAAAATTGGTGCAAATTTTCATATTGTCACTGGCGATAAAACGGCTATCAGAAATATTCATCGTTGCGTGACACGTTCAGGATTATCAACAAAAGATTTAGTCTTACAACCTTTGGCTTCAGCTGCAGCGGTCATGTGTCCTGAAGATTTAGAGTCGGGCGTAGCGATTGTAGATATTGGCGGTGGTACTACGGACCTAGCTGTATTTCATGATGGGATGTTAAAACATACTGCTGTAATTCCAATTGCAGGTGTGAATATTACCAACGATATCCGCCAAGGCTTAGGTGTTTTACGTACCCAAGCCGAACAAATGAAAGTGCAATTTGGTATGGCACTTGCAGAAGAAGCCAAAGCCAATGCCTTCATCACCATTCCAGGGCTGAAAGGACAAGCCCCTAAGGAAATTTCAGCTAAAAATTTGGCTCATATCATTCAATCACGTATGGATGAAATTTTAGAATATGTGATGTATCATTTGAAACAATTAAATTTAGTTGATAAGTTACATGGAGGCATCATTCTTACTGGAGGTGGTAGCCAATTAAAACACTTAATTCAACTTACAGAATTCAGAACAGGTTTGCCCGCAAGAATCGGATTGCCGAATGAACACTTGGCATCTGGGTATGCCAAAGATTTAATGATGCCAATGTACTCAACATGTATTGGTTTAATTTTAAGAGGCTACGACGATTTCGAAAATAATAGAATGAGATTTATTTCAAATAATACAGAAGAAGTAGTTTTAAATTCAGACCAAGTCGAAGGCAAGTTTGTAGAAATGGCAAGAACTTTTGAATTAACTCCAGAGCAATTATTAAAACAAGAATTTGGTGAATCATTTCAAATGACACCAACTCCACAACAAATTACTCCACAACAAGAAACTTCGCACGAAACAAATCAACAAACAGTATTAAGTGTCACTGGAGATTCACATCAAAGCGATTTGTTCGAAAATTATACACATCCGCAAGATGAAGTGAATGAGCCACATGAGGTGAAAGAATCAAAGACAGTAAATAGAAAGCTGTTGATAAAAAATGTTTTCGGTACGGTTAAGAATACGGTACTTTACTGGTTTGAAAACGTAGATGACGAAAGGCTTGATCAATAATTTTTTTTTCACAAAATCTAATTCCAAATTTTAGTTATCTATTCAATCAAAAAACCCATAAATTCAAAACAATGATTCAATTTGAGCTACCACAAAACAATGCCTCTATCATCAAAGTAATTGGTGTAGGCGGCGGCGGCGGCAACGCTGTAAATTATATGTACGGACTAGGAATTGAAGGTGTCGATTTTATCGTATGCAATACCGATCAAAAGGCATTAAATAATAGTCCTGTACCCACAAAAATTCAACTAGGTCCAACCTTAACTCAAGGTTTGGGCGCTGGTGCTAATCCCGAAATCGGACAACGTGCTTGTACAGAAAGTATCAATGAAATTGAAAACCTCATCATGAATCAAACCAAAATGGTATTCGTGACTGCAGGTATGGGTGGAGGTACAGGCACTGGTGGTGCACCTATCGTAGCCAAAGTAGCCAAAGATTTAGGTATACTCACTGTGGGTATTGTAACTACGCCCTTTTCATACGAAGGCAAAAGACGTATGCGTCAAGCCGAAGAAGGAATCAATGAAATGCGTAAACATGTAGATACTATCTTGGTGATTTCAAATGATAAACTAAGACATCAATTTGGGAATATACCAACCTCACAAGCTTTCTGTAAAGCAGATGATATTTTAGCGACAGCAACAAAATGTATCACCGATGTAATTAATTCACAAGGACATATTGTAGTAGACTTTGCCGACGTAAGCACAGTCATGAGAGATGGTGGTGTGGCCATCTTAGGTAGTGCTACTGCCTCAGGAGAAAACAGAGCCTTCGAAGCTGTTGAACAAGCCATTAACTCTCCATTATTGAATGATAGCGACATCAAAGGGGCTAAATGGGTTTTATTAAATATTAATTCTGCACCAGGCATTCACGAACACACCCTCGATGAAGTTGAAATGATACAAGCCTTCGTGCAAGAACAAGCAGGCGAAGATTGCGATGTAATATTCGGTACTGGCTTTGATGAAAATCTGGGTGATAGCTTAAGTGTGACTGTCATTGCAACTGGTTTCGAATACAATACCACCGAAAAGGCCTACTCCGCTGAAAAGAAAAAACCTATTCACGAAAAAAATAAAATCACCATGACGCTTGGAGGCAATGGTGAAGAAAATAAATTATTCGATGCACCAACTTCTTCAACAGAAACAGCACCGATTGATCCAACACCTCAAGCTATCCTTGAAGATCCATATGCACCAACGCTCATTGAAATAGAACCGCCAGCAGTGCCAAGTATGCTTGCTTTTGGTTTGCACCGAACAAAACCTGTATTGCCAGACTATGCAGAAATTCATCAGGATGAAAAAGTGATTATGCATCTAGATAATCAAATAGAAGCATACATGCCTATTGAACCTGTAAATGCACCTGTTCAAATTCCTGAAGAACAAAAAATCGTATTCGAATTAAGTACCGATGAAGAGTTAAATATAGTAGCTCCACAACATACGTTCACACAAGAGACTACCCCAATTGCACAAACTGAAAAAACAGCACATGATATTCAAGCAGAATTAGATCAATTATTTTCTAAGCAATCAGATGATATGAAAGTGGTAGAAAAAACTGAACAAGAAATGCAAGATGATTATGTAACCATCAAAGGCATTACACTCAACCGACGCAAAGGAAGTCGCATGCTTACAGATGCTGAATTAGAAGCCGAAGCCAATTTCGAATTACAAAAAAGAGCTTTTGAAGATCGAGCTTCTAAGTTACGCTCTATGAGTTTCAATGTGAATGAAGCTGATATCGAAAACGAAGAAAGTAATATTCCAGCTTTTGTTAGACGTAATACAAATTTAGAAAATCATCCCCCTTCTCACGAAGATGTGTACTCAACAGTACAAGTTTCTGATAACAAACAAAATGGTTCTTTTATTACAACGATCAATAGTTTCTTGAACGGCAAACAGCCAGATTAATTTTTGTTTATTTTTAATTATGGGTAAAAGGTAGTCAATGTTGGCTACCTTTTTTTTGCCCCCAGCATGCCTCCACTCACCTCATGATTCTAGATGTGGACCCTCCGAATCTTTGACGCATACCGGATAAAAAATGAATATCCACTAAACTAACTTAAATGTTTATCCGCTAAGCTACCTTATAAAACAAATAAACACAGATATCATCTATCTAATATCAATATATTGCAAAAATCGTCATAGAAGAGGCGGCCTAAGATTCGAGGCAGCTAAAAATATTGAAACCGAAGACAAACTTTTATCCACTGTTTGAGCACAAACGAATGTTGCTATATGGAGAAAATCATTAAGTGCGAGTTTGGATAAAAGTG